>NZ_JBEZFS010000004.1:0-261656 GCF_040649575.1 Nonomuraea sp. NPDC048916 | reverse complement strand
GCCCGCTTCGGCGGCCCACCGTGTTCAGGATCAGCACGTCCATGCCCATGAAGCCGCCGCGGCCGTGCCGGATTTTGCGGTTCATCCGGGCGTTCATTTTCTGCTGCATCCACCGTGAGAACGCCCCGGGCGTACCGGGCTTGCGCTTGCCTGCCCGCTGATTCTGGGTCATTGGTTACCTCCAGTCAGTCCATCCATCGAGCGACACCGAACCCCGTCGAGAGGCGCTCGAACGGCCGCGCACTACGCCGTCGGCCCCTGCTGGATTCGCACCATGTTGCCCGAGGGGTCGCGGAATGCGGAGTCGCGTGGGCCCCAGGGCTGGTCGATGGGTTCCTGGAGTACTTCGGCGCCGGATGCCCGGACCTTCTCGAAGGTCGTGTCGAGATCGTCGGTGCGGAAGACGATCATCGACAGGACGCCCTTGGTGAGCAGTTCCTGCAGGGCGTCGCCATCGGCCTGGGAACGGCCGGCGTGCGGTTCGGAGAGTACGAACTCAGGGAACGGCCGGCCCGGGCTGCCGAGGGTGACCCAGCGAAACCCGCTGGACGCGACGTCGTTGCGCACCTCGAGGCCGAGCGCGTCACGGTAGAAGGCGAGCGCCTCGTCCACGTCGTTGACGGTGATATGGCAGTACTGGAGTGCGATGTTCATACAGCCAACGTTAGGCCGCGGCTCCGGGGCCCGCTTCTTCAATCCTGCTCGGCACGTTTCTGGTCGGCCGGGTGCGCGCCTTCGCCACGCACGGGGGCATCGCCGTCACGGCGCGGTGCTCCCGGGCGCGGTAGGCGCTCGGCGTCTCCCCCAGAAGCTCGGTGAATCGTGAGCTGAACGAGCCGAGCGAGGTACAGCCGACCGCCATGCACGCGTCGGTCACGCTCATACCCGCGCGCAGCAGCGCCATCGCGCGTTCGATGCGGCGGGTCATGAGGTAGCTGTACGGCGTCTCGCCATAGGCCGCCCGGAACTGCCGTGAGAAGTGCGCCGGCGACATGAGCGCGTGGCGCGCCATCGTCGGCACGTCGAGCGGCCGCGCGTATTCCCGATCGATCAGATCCCGTGCCCGCCGCAGGTGCGTGAGGTTGGCGAGGTCTTGTGGGGTCATGAGGGAAGGGTATACCAGCTCTGCGAAGAGTGCCGCTGACCTGCGGGGACGAGCCCCTGCCCAGGAGAACCCAGGGACCGGCCGGCCCGGGCTGCCGAGGGTGACCCAGCGGAACTCCCTGCAGGAACCGCTCACCAAGGGCGTCCTGCCGGTGATCGTCTTCCGCGCCGACGATCTCGACGCGACCTTCGAGAAGGTCCGGGCGTGGCACCCCCACGATCCTGCGCCCTATGTGATCATTTGCAGCATGCGTACCACTACGGGGATGCTCGCCGCCCTGGTCCTCGTGAGCATGTGTGCGCTGGCCGCCGACACGGCCTCGGACGGCGGCGGGGGGACAGCCGGCCACGCCGTCGAGTCGTCATCCCGGTGGACCCTGAGGTACACCGTCCACGGCTACGACAGGGACGTCCCCTTGTGGCTGGTTCCCGCCGCGGGCGGCGGGGCGTCACTGTTCGTCAGGAAGAGAGCCGCACTCGGCTGGTCGATGCTGCGCTGGGACGGAACCTCCTGGAAACGCGCCGGGCTGCCCGCGCAGTTCGGCAAGACATGGGGGCTCGAAATCGGCGCCTCCCCGTCCGGGGAGACGATCTGGGCGGCCACGAGCGTCCCCCACGGGGAGTACGACGACACGACCGACCACCTGTGGCAACTCTCCGACGGCCGCTGGACGCACCGGTCAGCCGAGAACGCGATAGTCAACGGAGTGAGCGACATCGCCGTCGACACCCGGGGCGACGCCTGGTTCATGACCGGCTACGACCCCGAGGGCGGCGGCTCGAACGTGCTGCGCTGGAGCGGGAACACGTTACGTGTGCAGGCGCCACCCTCCGGTCCCATCCTGACCGGGATCACCGCGGCGGCCCCGGACGACGCATGGGTCCTGAACCAGGAGGAGCGGGAAAGGACGTGGCACTGGAACGGCGCGTCCTGGACGGACGTCCCCTACCCGTGCGCGATGGGGTCCCCTCGTCCACCATGCCGCGGGCGAGCCTACCTCCAGCGGCTGAGCCTGGCCGCGCGGCCGGACGGCCACGCGTGGGCGGTCGGCCCCGACTGGGCGGACGGCGGCAGCCCGGTCGTGCTGCACTGGGACCGCACCCGATGGGAGCAGATGAGCATGGACCTGGTGAGAACAGGCTTGACCACGGTGCGAGTCGACCCGGTGGGCGGCCTGTGGATCGCCGCCCGCCCCGCCTCCGGCACGCCCTACGTGCTCAACCTCCGCCACGGCAGGTGGACCAGATTCACCCTGCGGGAGGGCGATCCGGCCGAGTACATCACGGACATCGCGCCCGTACCGGGGACCACGCGGCTCTGGGTCCAGACCAAGCGCCAGGACCCCACCGGCCCGCCGGGCGGCCCGGTGACCGCGCGGGTGTACGAACTTCACTGAACCGGCGCCACGAGGTCGCGTGGTGTCCGGCAGGCTCGTCCGCCCCGCGCCGCTGGCCTGGTCAGACGGGTGCTCCCCCGGAACGTGGACCCCGGCTGTAATGCGGCGAGCTGGTCACGTGGGTCGTCGCCGGCGGCTTCCGCGGCCGCGGTCAGCCATTGCGCAACCCGCTCGCTGCGCTGCCGGAGCATGGCCTCGACCAAGCCCTCCTTGGTGCCGAAGTGCCGGTAGAGCGTCTCCTTGGCGCGTGGCGGCCGGCCGGGCTCGCGCCGCTGCCGGCGGACCGCTCCGTGCTCCTGATCGGCACCGGCCCCGACACCGTCACCCCCTACGACGTGCATCACCAACCGGTCGTCACGGCCTACCAGGCACAGCCCGTCGAACACTTCGAATACCTCGAACACCACCTCTTCCGACCGACCACGCGTTGCCGGACCATCGCGTGACCCCGGCACGTACGATCTTGAGCTTCCTGGCGCGGTGCCCATGAGGCAGGCAACAGTGGCAGGAGCTGCGGTTGGCTCTCGGCACCGCTTCGGCGCTCGGACTGGCGCGCTTCGCGTACGGGGGGCTGCTCCTGCCGGCGCCGGACGGGCCCACGTGCGCCCGCTGTGAGGGATCGCCCTGGCCTACCTGCTGTTCGCCGCCGGCTACATCACCTTCCTGTCCGCGCAGCGGTCGCGTGGGGACAGATGTGCCCCGACCGCGCGACGTAGACGCGGCTGCGCTTGGCGGAGCCGTCGCGCAGTAGCCACATATGGATTGGTAAAGTATGGAAGCACGTACTATTGTCGTGCTTCATAATGAAGGACGTAAAGATCTATGAGAGCGACTCTGACGGCCTCCTCTACGATCCTCGGGTCAGGGCCGCGATGACCCAGTTCACCGACAGCGACGGAGACCTGCTCACCTTCGAAGCGGGCGCCGCCGTCCGCACCGCCAACCATGCCGTCGAGCGCATGCGCGCCCACGGCTCTCAGGGGCGAGGGGTCAGCGCGGGCGCGCTGGACCTGCTGATCCGCCTCAACAGCAGCGAGCACGGCATCAGCATCGGCGAGCTGGCCCGGGCCGCCGGGGTCAGCTCCCGCAACGCCACCGGCTTGGTCGACACGCTGGAGCACGACGGGCTGGTCCGCCGGGTCCCCGACCCGAAGGATCGACGTTCCGTTCTGGCCGAGATCACACCTGCCGGGCGGGCGTGGATGGAGGCGTTCCGCAGGCCGTCGCAGCTTGCCATGCGGGCGATGTTCCACGGGTTCGCTCCTGAAGAACTGGTCGTTCTGCGCGACCTGTGCCTGCGGCTGGCCGCCAACCAGCATCGCCTCGCCGCCCTGAAGGACGGGGTCTCCAGCCTCAAGGAGATGCGATGAAACGACGCGCCCCATGGCACGGGTCAAAGGCGCGAAAGACGTTGGCGAGTTTGGCGTCCCCTGCCTGCCGGCGAGGAGCTGCCCCCATCCCGAGAGGAGTTCCCGGCGTCATGGCCTCCATCCGCCACGAGATCGTCATCGACGCGTCCCCCGAGCACATCTGGGATGTGCTGCGCGACGTCGGAGCCGTGCACGAGCGCCTGCTGCCGGGCCGTGTCATGGACACCCGGCTGGAGGGCGACCAGCGGTTCCTGACCTTTCCCGACGGGCACGTCATCCGCGAGCTGATTGTCGCGATCGATGATGATTCCCGCTGCTTGGCCTATTCCGTTGTTGAAGGCGCGAGACCTCCACTCGAGCACCACCACGCCTCCTTTGAAGTTCGCCCGGAGGGCGACGAAACGGGCCGGCTGATCTGGACCACCAACGTGCTGCCACACACGCAAGCCGCCGAGATCCGCATTCGCATCGAACACGGCGCATTGGAGATGAAGCAGGCGATCGAGGCCGCAGCACCCAGCCGAGGCACCTGTTCGAGCTGCCGGTGATCAGCGCCCCGGCGTACCTGTGGCGATCGTCGGGGCTTGAGCGTTATGTGTCCGACCGGCCGCTGTCCCTGAGGTACCTGCTCACCTGAGACGGCGGCCCACTCGGGTCCGTACGACCAGGGGAAGACTCCCCCACACGCTCTCCGGTCAGCGCTTCCTTGACCGGGCTCAATGACCGACGCTCTGGTAGTGGTCGAGCTGACGCCGCCACACGAGGTACGCCAGCACGGCCAAGACCACCCCCAGCAGCGGGCCGGCCAGCGCCCACGGGTTGTCCAGCTTGCCCAGCACGACGCTCGCGGGTACGTACGCCACGAAGGCGACCGGCAGCACGAAGGTGAGCAGCCACTCGGTCACGCCGCCGAAGATCTTCATCGGGTAGGACCCGAACTTGCTGAAAATGTCGTCGACGAAGACGCGCAGGGCGAAGGTGTCGATCATACGCAGCGCCAATGAGCACAGCGCGAGGAAGAAGGCGGCCTCGATGAGGGCGCCGCCGACGATCGCCAGGAAGCAGAAGGCGATGAGCCAGGCGTTCCACGAGACCTGCACGTTCTGGCCGGCGACGACGAGCAGCCCGGCGCCCACGAGCAGGTCGCCGAACTGGGCGACGCCCATCCGATTGCCCATGAGCTGGACGAGGGGGTTGAGCGGGCGCAGCAGGAAGCGGTCGAACTCCCCGTTGCGTACCACCCAGTGGATGTCGTTCACGCTCATCATGGGGATCATCACCAGGGCGTGGGCGGTCAGGCGCAGGCCGTACAGAAAGGCGATCTCCGCCAGTCCCCAGCCCGCCAGCGAGGGAAAGGTGTGCATCACCACCCAGATGAAGGCGAACCCGGTGCCCTGCCAGAGCGCGCCGCTGAGGATGCCGATCACGGCGTTCAGGCGGTACTGCATGGCACCGCGGGCGGAGGCACGCTGGAGCAGGACGTACAGGCGCAGGGAACGGAAGACCTCATCCACCCTGGATCACCACCCGTCGGTGAGCCCGCGACCAGGTCAGCGCGAGCAAGCCACCCAGCCCGGCGATCCAGCCGACCTCGACCAGGACAGGCCCTGAGACGTCGGAGATGTGTCCGACGTAGATGGCCGCGGGCACGTAGCCCATGTACTTGAAGGGCAGGATCTCGGCCAGGACACCGAGGAAGCCGGGGAAGAACGCGAGCGGCACCATCGTCCCGGCGAAGAACTGGCTGACCAGCCGGTAGAGCAGCGAGATCGCCCCGATCTCCATCGTCCAGAAGCCGATCAGACTGATCAGCAGCGCCAGTTGCACGGAGATCACGTAGCCGAGCACCAGAGTGATCACGTAACCCGGGGCGTTGACCGGGACGGTGATCGTGCCGACCAGCAGGACCACCGGCATGACCGGGGCGAGCAGCAGCAGCCCGCCGCCGGTGTTGCCGGCCTGGAAGGCGGCCATCTGCCTCAGATAACCGACCGGGCGGGCCAGGTCGAAGAAGACCATGCCGGTGCGGATGCGGTCGTGGATGGTGTGGGCGACGACGGTGTGGGTGGCGAAGGCCTGCAGGTTGGCCAGGGTGAGGTAGGCCAGCAGCGCGTCCAGCGTGAGCCCCGCGGCCGAGGGGCGCGAGCCGTACACCGAGGTCCAGATCATGCGCAGGAGGAACACCTGCGCGACCAGCGTCACACAGGTCATGATGATGTTGCTGCGGTATGCCAGGGCGAGACGGAAGCCGATGCGCGTCATCGGGAGTAGATCCCCTTGATCACGCTCTCCAGGTCCGGCTCCTCGATCGACAGATCGCGGATGGTGTGGTCGGCGGCGATCGAGGCGATCATGCCCGGCAGATCGTCGTGGATCTCGAACACGTAGCGCCCCTCGGCGTCCCTCGGCACCCCGCGCACCTCCGCCGGCTCGGCGTCCAGCAGGACCACCAGCCGCCGGGGCTGATCGACCAGCGCGTCGATCGCGCCGTCGAAGATGACCTTGCCCTGGTCGATGAGGATGATCCGCTTGCACAACGCCTCGACGTCGGCCAGATCGTGCGTCGTCAGGATGACGGTGGTGCGCCCGACGCGGTTGGTCTCCACGACGAACTCGCGCACCGCCTCCTTGGCCAGCACGTCCAGCCCGACGGTCGGCTCGTCGAGGTAGAGGAGCGGCGGCTCGTACAGCACGGCCGCGGCCAGGTCGCCGCGCATCCGCTGGCCCAGGCTGAGCTGGCGCACCGGAGTGTCGAGAAACTCGTCGAGCCCGAGCAAGTCGCGCAGCTTCTTCAGCGACGTCTCGAAGCGCGCGGCGGGAACGTCGTAGAGGGAGCCCACCAGTCGTAAGGACTCGATCAACGGCAGGTCCCACCACAACTGGCTGCGCTGGCCGAAGACCACGCCGACGCTGCGCGCGTTGGCCGAGCGGTCGCGCCAGGGCACCAGGCCGTTGACCTCCACCGTGCCGCTCGTCGGAGTGAGGATGCCGGTGAGGATCTTGATGGTGGTCGACTTGCCGGCGCCGTTCGGCCCGAGGTAGCCGATGATCTCGCCCTCGTTGATCTCGAAACTGACGTCGTCGACGGCGGTTTTCTCCTCATACTGGCGAGTGACCAGCGTGCGTAACGCCCCGAAAGGGCCGGAGAAGGTACGCGGACGGCGGAAGACCTTGGTTAAGCCCTCGACCCGGATCATGCAGAGATACTTTCCGCGGGACCGCGGACGCCGCAAGTTATTTTCACGGGCGGACACCGAAGGGACCGGCCTACCGGGCTCTCCACTCGGGTTGCCGCGCACGGACCCGATGCGGCACTGGTGATGATCACGACCGTTATGACGTCGGCCGGGATAGGAGGAGGTCCGCGACGCGGGCGATGCGGAACTCCGAGTCGTAGTCGTCCTCGATCATGACGCCGTCCCGTTCGTCGGCCCACCGCAGCAGCTCCTGGCGTCGCCCGGGAGCGAGCACGACGCCGGTGGGCGTCTGATGCGCCGGGGTGAGAATGACGGCCGTGGCCGCTGTCCCGCGCAGCTCGTTGACGACCACACCATGGGTTATCCCACTACGGTGACCGCTTGACGGGATTCGTAGCGCAGAGGCCCGTTCTAGTTCCCGCCGTTGCGGGTGCCGTCACTGGCGTGACCTGGATGGCAGTCACCGACACGATCGGGATCCCTTGGGTGGTGCAGGTGGCGCTTGGCCTGGTGCTTGGGACCGCCGCAGGCACGCTGACGGTCGGGATCAGCCGTACGCTCCGACATCCCGAGTTTCCCTCGACGACACGATGGGTGTCCTTGGGGCTGTTCCTCGTCGGCTTCCACTTCGACCTGCTCGCCTCCTAGACACTGGCCTGGCGACATGCTGTTCGCCGGGTCATGCTGGCGGTTTCCATGACCAGGTGATGTTCCAGCTCTCCTCATCGATGACGCCGGTTGGCTCCAGGCCAACCTTTTTCTGGAACAGCTTGCACACGGCCGTGGACTTGGGGCCGTAGAGGGCGTCCATGTCGATCGTCCAGCCGCGCTTCTTCAGCTTGTACTGCCACGCCTTGACGTCATTGCCCTGCATGTACGGGTCGTCGAGCTTGATGACACGGCCGGGCCAGAGCGGGATGCCGTCCTTGTAGGTGATTTTGATGGGTTTCTCCAGCGGCTTGTCCGGCCGCGGGGCACCCTTCTTCACCCACGCGATGTACTTCTCGCCCCGGCCGCCGTTCATGTGCATCGTGACGCCCGCGACGCGCACGATGCTGCCGGCGGTGTACGTGAGCGTCATCAATCGCCTGCCAGGAGGACGCCCGTGTCCGTCGTGGCCTTCCCCGGCCCGCCCACCCTGCCGACCGGCCCCGCGGCCGCCGCCACCTGGAACCGGCACCTGTCCGCGCTGGTTTCCTTCACCACCTGGGCCCAGCGCCAGGAACTCCTGGCCAACAACCCAGCCCGGCGGCTGGAACGGCGCAAGCCCGCCCGCCGCGGCGACCGCGCCATCCCGGCCGCCCGGCTGGAGAAGCTGTTCACCGACCCTGCGCACGCCCTGCGCGAACGGGTCCTGTGGAGACTCCTGTACGACACGGCGGCCCGCGCCGAGGAGATCCTCACTCTCAACGTCGAAGACCTCAACCTGGAGTTCCGCCGGGCCCGCGTCGTCTCCAAGGGCGGCGCGATCGAGTATGTGCACTGGGCGACCGCCACCGCCCGGCTGCTGCCCCGTCTGCTGGCCGGCCGCGCTTCGCCATTCGGCGCTGCAACATCTCGCGCAAGCCGGACGCACCGCACCCGAACTGCAGGCCAAGAGCCGCCACCAGCACCTGGCCAGCCTCGGCCGCTACGTGCGCCTCGGCGAAGAGACCTCCGCCCGCATCACCGCCGAAGCCGACCCGACCCAACGTCGCCGTGCCCGCTGACCCTGGACCACCCCCACCTTTCAGAGGATGGTCGCGTCTACTGCCGAATCCGCTGAGCTGCGACTACAGCAGCTCGCGGCCCCTTTCTGGCGTATTCCGGCCGTCCCCGTCGTGCGGGGTGACGGCGGGCGGGCTGGCGTCCACTTCCTCCGTGGCGGAGACCAGTTCGCCCCCGGCCGTCTCCACCCTGGCGAGGTTGAGCCGGTTGCCCGTGCGGTTGCGGCCGACCCGGGAGTACTTCCAGACGAGGATGGCCGCGCGCCCGACTCCACCTGTGCGATGGCCTCCATGATGGTTGGCTGGAAACTTCTCCCGGACACATCGAGGTCTTCGATCCAGCCGCCGCCCGGCCACGTGCCCGGCGGGATGTAGTAACCCCGCCGGGCGGCTAACGCCTCAATGGCGTCACGCTGGATTGCCGGCGAGATCTTTTCTTCCAGCATCATCGACACTCTGATGTGCCCGATCGCGGGAATGAGGGGGGCGCGGTCCTCGGTCACGCTTCCGCGTTATGGCAACCACAAGGGTGGGCACCAGCACCAGCGTCAGCAACGTCGACGTGACCAGCCCGCCGATCACCACGATCGCCAGCGGCTGCGAGATGAACCCGCCCGACCCCGTCACGCCCAGCGCCATCGGCATCAACGCGCAGATCGTGGCCACCGCCGTCATCAGAATCGGCCGCAACCTGCGCCGGCCGCCCTCGATCACCGCCTCCACGACCCCCATCCCCTGATCCCGATACTGGTTGATCAGGTCGATCAGCACGATCGCGTTCGTCACCACGATCCCGATCAGCATCAACATGCCGATCAACGCCGGCACGCCCATCGCCGTGCCCGTCACGACCAACAGCCCCACCGCACCCGTCGCCGCGAACGGAATCGACACCAGCAGGATCAACGGCTGCACGAAACTCCGGAACGTCGCCACCATGATCATGAACACGATCGCGATCGCCGCCAGCATCGCCAGCCCCAGATCCGCGAACGCCTTCTCCTGATCCGCCGACGCCCCGCCGATCTCGTACGACGCGCCCCCGCCCAGCGCGAGCCCGTCCAGCCGCTGCTTCAGCGTCTGCGTCACGCTGCCCAGGTCGCTGCCCGTCACCTTGGCAGACACCGTCGCCGAACGAGCGCCATCGATCCGCGTCACCTGCGTCGGCCCGCCGACCTGCTCCACCGCGGCCACCGACGACAACTTCACCAACCCCGACGCCGTCGGCAACCGCAGCGCCCCGACAGCCTTGACATCGGCCGGCGCCTCACCGCCGCGCAGCACCAGATCACTCACCCGGCCGTCCAGCGTCAGCTGACCCAGCGGCGCCCCCCGGAATGCCTGCGCCACCGCTTGACCGATCTGCGCCTCCGACAGCCCCTTCTCGGCCGCCTTCTCCCGGTCGACCCGCACCTCCACGCGCGGCGCGCTCGTCTCCAGGTTCGACGACACCTCACGCAGGCCGGACACCTGGCCCATGGCCGTCTTGACCGTCTCCGACGCCGTCCGCAGCGCCGCGGTGTCGGGCGCCTTCACGATCACCTGCACGGTGTCCGTGGAGAACCCGCCGCCCTGCCCACCGCCGACCTGCACCTCTCCGATGTTCGACAGCCCGGCCAGCCGGTCGCGCAACGCCTGCTCCACGGCCGGCGTGTCGGCGTCCTCCGCGACCGTCACCGAGTAGGACGCGCGATCCGCGCCACCACCCGTGCCGCCCATCATCGCGTTGCCGCCGCCCACGGTCACCTGGTAGGACTTCACGCCGTCCAGGTCCGCCAGCACGCCCTCCACCTGCTGGGCGGCCTTGTCCGTCGTCGCGAGATCGGTGCCGGCCGGCATCCGCTGGCTCAGCGAGATCGTGTCCTGCCCCGAGGAGTCCAGGAAGTTCGTCTGCAACTGCCCCGCCATACCCAGCGTGCCGACGAACACCGCCAACCCGATCAGCACCGTCACCAGCTTGAACCGCGTCGCGAACCGCAACACCGGCAGGTACGCCCGCTGCAACGGGCTGCGCAACTCCTTGGCCTCCGCCTCCGCCCGCTGCGCCCGCGCCTCCTCCGGCGTCAGCTCAGGCGCCTTCAGGAACCAGTACGCCAGCACCGGCACGACCGTCAGCGAAACCAGGAGCGACGCCAGCAACGCCACAGCCACGGTGATCGCGAACGGCGAGAACAGCTCGCCGACCATCCCGCCGACCACGGCGATCGGCGCGAACACCGCCACCGTCGTCAGCGTCGACGCCGTCACCGCGCCCGCCACCTCACGCACCCCCGTCAGGATGGCCGCACGCTTCTCCTCGCCGTAACCGAGATGCCGCTTGATGTTCTCCAGCACCACGATCGAGTCGTCCACCACCCGCCCGATCGCGATCGTCAGCGCGCCCAGCGTCAGCATGTTCAGCGAGTAGTCGCCCGCCCACAACGCGATCAACGCGATCACCACCGACAGCGGGATCGACACCGCCGTCACCACCGTCGAACGCACCGACAGCAGGAACACCAGGATGACCAGCACCGCGAACGCCAGCCCCAGCACACCCTCGGTGGTCAGGTTCTCGATCGACTCCTCCACGTACGGGGCCTGGTCGAACACCACCTCCACCGCCGTGTCCGACGAGTCGCCCAGCGCCTTGGTCAGGTCGGGCAGCTTGTCGCGCACCGCGTTCGAGATCGTCACCGCGTTGCCGTCCGGCGACATCGTCACCGACACGCCCAGGCTCGTCTTGCCGGCCGTCCGCGTGATCGTGGTCGGCTCCGCCAGGGCGCGCTCCACCTTCGCGACATCACCCAGCTTGACCGGCTTCAACACCCGCTGCGCCGTCTGCGGCTGCCCGGCCTGAGGCTGTCCCGCCTGCGTCTGGGGCTGACCGGACTGCTGGCGCGCCGTCTGCCCCGTCTGGGGCTGCCCGGCCTGCGGCTGGGCGGTCTGGGCCTGCGGCTGCGCGGGCGTCAGATACAGCGCCTTCAGCTTCGCGATCGAATCGACCCGCGCGCCCACCTGCACCGTCAGCGACTTGCCGTCGGCCGTCAACGTCCCCGCCGGGATCGGCGTCCCGTTCGCCCTCAGCACCTCCGGAATCTGCGCCGGCGACACCCCCGCCAGCGCCATCTTCCCCATGTCGGGCGTGATCGTCACGACGTCGTCACGGGTGCCCGTGACCGCCGCCTCCCGCACGCCCCCGATCGCCTGCAACTCCGGCACCATGGTCTGGCGCAGCTTGTCGGCCATCGCCCGCGGATCGCCACCGTCGCCCACCGCCAGCACCATCACCGGGATGTCGTCGGTGTTGCCCGCCACGACCCGCGGCTCCACACCGGCGGGCAACCGCGACTGGGTCCGGCTCACGGCCTGCTGCATCTTGTTGACCGACGACTCGATGTCCGTGCCGTACTCGAAGGCCACCTGGATCTGCGCCAGGCCCTCCTTGGACGTCGAGGTGATCTGCTCCATGCCGGCGATACCCTGGAAGGACTCCTCCAGCGGCTCGGTGACCTGGTCTTCCACGATCTCCGGCGACGCGCCGGGATACGACGCCACCACGAACGCGCCGGGAAACGCCAGTGACGGCAGCAACTGCTGTTTCAACTGCGGGATCGTGAACGCGCCGAACGCGCTGATCACGACCGCGACCAGGATCACGAGACTGCGGTTGGCGAGACTCAACCGAGCGAATGCGGTCATCAGGGTCCTTCCGAGAGTTCGGCCCAGACTAACACTTCGCCTCACGCGAATATTTAGGCATCCTGAGCTTTCCTGATAACCTTCTCAGGAAGCGAGAGGTGAGCGTGAACAACGAACGCGATGACCTGATCCGCCGGATCACCGAAACCCAGCGCAGCCTCGGCCGGGCCTTCGCCCAGCACCAATCCCCCCTGTTCGCCTCCAACCTCACCATGCGCCAGCTCAAGGTCATCGTCATCCTGGCGATCAACGGCTCCGCCTCCGGCCAGGAGCTCGCCACCGGTCTCGGCGTCGGCCTCGGCACGGTCACCGGCATCGTCGACCGCCTCGTCGCCCAGGGCCTGGTCAGCCGGCACGAAGACCCCCACGACCGCCGCGTGCGCCGCGTCGAGCTGACCGACGCGGGCGTCAAGCTCATCGAAGAGATCAACGACGCCCGCCTGGAGCAGTACGACCTCATCATGCGGCACCTCGACACCGACACCCTGCGCGCCCTCGACATGGTGATCCGGCGCATCCGCGCTGTGGCCGACGAGCTCTTCGGCCCGCCGAAGGGGTCGGGTTGTGACGGTTGACGGTCGTTGTCCCACCCAGTGCCTTTACAGTGTAGATTTCTAGGCCAGGCAGGACAGGACCGCCGGCAGGTCGCCCTCGTGAACGACCGTGAGACGCCTCGTCGCCCTGGTCACCGCCACGTACAGATCCTTGCCGCCCATCGGCGACTGGCCCAGGATGCCCGCCGGATCCACCACCACCACGGCGTCGAACTCCAGGCCCTTGGCCTGCGTCACCGTCAGGGCCACCACGGGCGCGTCGAGATCGCCCTCCGGAAACAGCGCCGCCACCTCCGCGTGCCGGGCGTCGGAGGCGATCACCCCGACCCTGCCCTCCCCGATGGCCGCGAGCTCCTCCCGCACCAGGGCGGGCAGCCCGGCCACGCCGCCCCGCACGGCACGCGGCTCCGACTCCCCCTCCCGGACCGACTCCGGAGGCGCCTGACCCGGATCCACCGCGCGCAGGACGTCGGCCGCCACCCGCATGATCTCCACCGGCGTGCGGTAGTTGACCAGCAGCCGCTCCTCCCGCCACCGCCCCGCCAGATGCGGGTCCAGCACCTCGCCCCACGAACGGGCACCCGCCGCCGACCCCGTCTGCGCCAGGTCGCCCACCACCGTCAGCGAGCGGGCGGGCACCCGGCGCATCACCATCCGCCAGGCCATCGGCGACAGCTCCTGCGCCTCGTCCACGATCACGTGCCCGTAGGCCCAGGTGCGGTCGGCCGCCGCCCGGTCCGCGGTGGTCAGATGGTCGTCCGCGCCGTCGTGGCGGGCGGCCAGCATGTCCGCCTCGCGGAAGATGCCCTCGTCCAGCAGTCCCGTCGTCTCCAGCACCTCCCGCGCGAAGAGCTTCCGCTCGGCCCACTCCGCCTGGGCGATCCTGGCCGTCGCGCGGCGGGCCGAGTCGTCCTCGCCCAGCAGCTCGGCCGCCTCGTCCAGCAGCGGCACGTCGCCCACCGTCCAGACGGAGTCCGCCGGGCGCACCAGCACCCGCCAGTCCATCCCCGCGGGCGTGACCGCCCGCAGCGTCTCGGGCGAGGCCAGCAGCTCGCCGACCAGCCGCTGCGGCGTGAGCTCCGGCCACAGCCCGTCGACGGCCCGCCGCACCTCCGGCTGCGACCACAGGCGGCGGCTCGCCAGCGCGAGGTCCACCTCGTCCAGGTCGCCCTCGAGGTCGAGCGGCTCGGGGTCCTCCAGCTCCAGCTCATCCAGCCGCAGCGCCCCTTCCAGGGCCCGCGCCTCGGCCAGGGCCAGCTCCTTCAGCATCTCGGTGACGAACAGCTTGCGCGCCATGTTGTGCCGCAGCCGGACGGCGCGGGCCCGCTCGCGCAGCCGCACACACGTCTGGTGCGGCACCCGCAGGATCAGGCCGTCGAGCTCCACCTCCAGATCGCCGGCCGGCACCCGCTGGCGCTCCCGCACCGCCTCCGCCACCACCTCGGCCATCCGCGGATCCCCCTTGACCACCGCGCCCCCCGGATCGTCGGCGGCCACCGCCCGCACCCCCGGGAACAGCTCGCCCACCGTCGACATCACCACCTGCGTCTCCCCCAGCGCCGGCAGCACCTGGCCGATGTAACGCAGGAACATCGCGTTGGGCCCCACCACCAGCACGCCGCGCCGTTCCAGCGTGTCGCGATGGGTGTAGAGCAGGTAGGCGGCGCGGTGCAGCGCCGCCACCGTCTTGCCGGTGCCCGGACCGCCCTGCACCACCAGCGCCCCCTGCAGCGAGGCCCGGATCACCCGGTCCTGCTCGGTCTGGATGGTGGCCACCACGTCGCCCATCCGTCCCGTACGGCTACGGCGCAGCGCCGCCAGCAGCGCCGCCTCCCCCACCAGCGTGCGCCGGTCGCCGTCGCTCATCCGTTCCAGGTCGAACACCTCGTCGTCCAGCCCCACCACCGTGCGATCGCGCAGATGCAGGTGGCGGCGGCGCACCAGGCCGCCCGGGTCGCCCGCCGTGGCGACGTAGAACGGGCGAGCGGCCGGCGCACGCCAGTCGACCAGCACCGATTCGTACTCGTCGTCGCGCAGCCCGATCCGGCCGACATAGATGGTGCGGTCCGCGGCGTCGTCGACGCGGCCGAAGCACAGGCCGCGCTCGACGGCGTTGAGCCGCGCCAGCCGGCGCGCCTGCTCGGCCGCCAGCACGTCGCGCTCGAGCCTGGCCTGGCGCGTGCCGCCCGCCGCCCCGCGGCCGTGCGCGTCCATCAGCGCCGCCTCGGCCCGCGCCCGCGCCAGGTCGAGCCGGCCGTAGAGCATCGACACGGTCTCCTGCTCCACGTCGATGGCCTCGGCCAGGGCATCTTGACGATTAGTCATTAGGTGATATACTCCTAACGGGTGGTTTCTCTCGAAGCTTTTGATTTAGTGTCAAGTGTGTGAGCTTAGCCTCCCCGGGAGCGCCCGGCAAGCCGCTCCCCGCGCGAGCACGCGCCTTCCCGGAAGACATCAGCCCACCGGCCGGCGACGGAGCCCGGCCATGCCGGTCGCGCTCGTGCCCGGTTCGACGGCCGCCACCCTGTACGGCGAGGAGAAGACCGAGGAGCGCTACTGCGACTTCGGGCTCAATCCCGAGCACCAGCAGGCCCTGCACGACGGGGGCCTGCGGGTGAGCGACGCCGGCGGCGAGGCCCGCGTCCTCGAACTGCCCGGACACCCCTTCTACCTGGCCACGCTGTTCGTCCCCCAGGCCGAGGCGTAGGCGCGGTGGGTGTTCGGGCTGGACACCCGCGTGGTGGACAGGAGCGCGTCGGCGGCTCGATCGCCCAGCGCGATGTGGGTCTACGTTCCGTTGCGGAGCGGCACATGTCGTAACGGTTGGGCTGCTTCGACGGCTGCGCGTCCGGGTTGGTCCTAGTGCTGTGGCCCTACCGCCCAAGGCCAGAGCTTCTCGGGGTTGCGTACCGCCCAGATGCACTTGATCCGGTCGCCTGGAACGTCGAACGCCGCCACCGCCACGGTGACGCCGTTGTGCTGGGCCACCAGACCGGGCTGGCCGTTGACCGTACGCTCCAGGATCGTCAGGTTGGGTGCCATGCCGGCAATGGCGATGATGTAGCGGGCAATCTGCTCGCCGCCTTCGATTGGGCGGAGTGCGGCGCTGACCAGGCCGCCGCCATCGGCGATCATCGTGGCGTCGGGGTCGAGGAGGCCGACGAGGGCGTCGATGTCCTTGGCCTCCCATGCCTGCTTGAACTCCCTGACGATGCCGGCGCGCTGGGCCGCCGGGGTCGCGGGAGGTTGCGAGTCGCGGATGCGGCGGCGGGCCGACGAGGCCAACTGGCGACATGCCGCCGGCGTACGGCCGACGATCTCGGCCACTTCGGCGAAGGAATACCGGAAGACATCGTGCAGGATGAGCGCGACGCGCTCGGCCGGGGTCATCGACTCGAGCACGACCAGGAAGGCCATGTTGATCGACTCGTCCAGGGTGACCCGGTCGGCCGGGTCGGCCGTGGTGCCGTCGCCCGACCGTCCGTGGATCCACTCCGTACGATCGGGCAGCGGCTCCGGGATCCATGCGCCCACGTAGCACTCGCGCCGGGCCCGTGCCGAGCCGAGCAGGTCGAGGCAGATGCGACCGGCGACCTTCGTCAGCCAGGCGCCGGGGGATTCGACGGCCTCCTGTTGCTGCCGGGACATGGCGTACCAGCGGGCGTAGGTCTCCTGCAGGACATCCTCGGCATCGGCCAGGGAGCCGAGGAGCCGGTACGCGAGATTGATCAGCTGACGCCGCTCACTCATGATCGCGCTCAGGCTCGGATCGAGCCGGCCGTCTCCTGGCTTGGATGGGGTGGTCATGGTGTGTCCCCGACTTCCTTTGTCGCATCTGCCCTCACCAGTTCGACGAGACAGCGCACCGAGCTGTGAGGTTGGCGCGTCGCCTCACATTCCCAGCAGTTGTTTCGTCGGACTACTGGGACACCGGGTCGTAAGCCTCGCATGGTGTTGGAGCGTACGGGGTGTTCGTCGTGGCGCTGCTGCACCTGGTCGTCGCGATCTCGGTGTGGCGGCCGGGCGGCGGCTCGCCCAGGCCCATCCTGTACGCGGCCGGGTTCTTGGGGCTCACGCTGGCGCAGATAGCGCTCGGCCTTCCCGCGGACGGCGCGGCCTCGCCCATGGCCGCCGCCTTCGCCGCCCTGGCCCTGGACGAGGTTTCCCGGCCCACCGCTGCCACTGAGATCGGCCGTAGCCGATGGTGGACCGTGGCTTGACGGACACCCCTACTCTGATACACGCTATTCCCACTCGACATAGTAGGAAAAGAAGGAAAGGTGGACCCGTGCGCGCGCTCGTCCTGCTCGGTCTGGTCGGCTTCGCCGCCCAGCTCGTCGACGGCAGCCTAGGCATGGCCTACGGCGTGACGTCCACGACCCTCCTGCTGGCCATCGGCACCAACCCGGCCGCCGCGTCGGCCACCGTCCACCTCGCCGAGATCGGCACCACCCTCGCCTCCGGCATCTCCCACTGGCGCTTCGACAACATCGACTGGAAGGTCGTCGCCAAGATCGGCATCCCGGGCGCCGTCGGCGCCTTCGCCGGAGCCACCTTCCTGTCCAGCCTGTCGACCGACGTCGCCGCCCCGGTCATGTCGCTCATCCTGCTGACGCTCGGCGTCTACATCCTCATCCGCTTCACCGCCTTCGGCCTGCCCAAGGGCAACCTGGGCAAGCCGCTGCGCAAGCGCTTCCTCGGCCCGCTCGGCCTCGTCGCCGGCTTCGTCGACGCCACCGGCGGCGGCGGCTGGGGCCCCGTCGGCACGCCCGCCATCCTGGCCAGCGGCCGCCTGGCGCCCCGCAAGGTGATCGGCTCCATCGACGCCAGCGAGTTCCTCGTCGCCATCGCCGCCAGCATCGGCTTCTTCGTCGGCATCGGCTCGGAGAACATCGACTTCGCCTGGGTCGCCGTCCTGCTCCTCGGCGGCGTCATCGCCGCGCCCATCGCCGCCTGGCTCGTGCGCCACATCCCGCCGCGCATCCTCGGCTCCGCCGTGGGCGGCATCATCATCCTGACGAACGTGCGCACCCTGCTGCGCTCCGACTGGATCGACGCCCCCGGCAACGTCCAGACCGCCGCCTACCTCACCATCGCCGTCATCTGGGCCGGCGCGATCGCCATCTCGGTCCGCGCCTACCGCCGCGCCAGGGCCGAGGAGTCCGTCGAGGCGATCGAAGCCGAGCTGCGACCCCGCGCCGGCGAGGAAGAGACGGCCGGCACACCCTGAAGCCGGCCCGGCTCAGACCACTCGTCGAGGCCGGAGGCGCTCACGCGCGAAAGCGCCCACCTCCGTGGCGGGAGGTGGGCGCGTGGGCGTGGTCGCTACTTCAGCCAGGCGGTGCGCCGGACGATCGGCAGGTTGCCGAGCCCGAGGGTGGCGCCCGCGTTGGCGAGGGCCAGGCCGATGAGGACGATCGCGTAGACGATGTGGTCGTCCATGAACGGGTTGGTGGTCAGGGGCAGTTCGGCCGCCCACATGAGGAGCATCATCACGGTGCCGGCGCCGGCGGCGATCCGGGTGCCGACGCCCAGGACGAGCGCCAGGCCGACGCCCAGCAGGCCGGCCATGAACAGCCAGTCCACCCACGCCTGCCCCGCCAGGGCGGAGAAGACGCCGCCGAGCGCGTTCTCGCCGGTGCCCTTGAGGAAGCCGGTCGTCGGGCTGCCGCCCGCGACCCAGGCCCGCTCGGCCGGAGTGGCGAAGCCCCAGCCGAAGGTCTTGTCCAGGAACGCCCACAGGAAGATCCAGCCGAGCGAGATCCGGGCGACGGCCCAGACGTAGTCGACGGGACGGCGGGTGGCGATGGCACCGGTCTCCGTGGGGGGATGGTGGACCCTGGTGGCCATGACGGCTTCCTTTCCTTGGTGACGCGCCGTTCTTGTGTCACCTCGACTACATCAGCTGCGCGCTTCTCGGAGCAGTGCCACATGGCCCGCCGCACCGGGACCTTCGTCCCTCACCCGGATGCCGCGCTCCGATGACACGTGAGGAGGATCAGGACGACGATCAGCGGGAGGGCCCCTCAGCCCGCCCTCCTCGCGGCGGAAACGGAACCGGCGGCCTCAAGGGTGCTGTCACGGCCGCGGTACTTCAGCCACACGTAGACCGGGACGCCGGCGAGCATCAGCAGGGTTCCCTTGTAGACGACCTCGTAGCCGGAGCCGGCGATCGTCCACAGCGCGTAGGCGAAGGCGGCGACGGCGATCGTGGCGTCGGCCGCGAGCCGCCCGCCGGCGAACCGGTCGCGATCGGTGAGGGCCAGCATGAGCTGCGCCGCGGCGGCGTAGGCGTACGGGATCAGAGTGGTGAGGGTGGCCAGCAGGATCACGAAATTGAACTGCTCGACCAGGCCGGTGTTGTAGTTCAGCAGCATCAGGCCGGTGACCAGGGCGCTGGAGACGACCAGCCCGACGGCCGGGGTGCCGCGCCGTGACAGCCTGGCGAAGACGCGCGGGAACAACCCGTCGCGGGCGGCGGCCAGCGGCACCTGCCCCTGCAACATGATCCAGCCGTTGAGGGCGCCGAACGCGCTGACGATCGCGCCGATCGCGACCACGGTGCCCGCCCAGCCGCCGAACATGGCCTCGGCCGCGTCCGCGAACGGCGCCGTCGACTCGGTCAGCAGCGAACGGGGCACGGCGGCGAACACCGCGACGGTGCCCAGGATGTAGACGGCGGCGCTGGCGATCGTGCCGATGACGGTGGCGCGCGGAATGGTGCGCTCGGGATCTTCGACGTCCTCGGCGGGCACCGTGGCCGACTCGATGCCGATGAACGCCCACAGCGTCAGCGCCGCGGCCGCGGTGACGGCCCCGAAGGTGCTCTGGCCGCTCGGGTTGAAGGGGGTGAAGTCGCCGGCGTCGATGAAGAACGGCGCGGCCACGGCCAGGCCGATCAGCGGCAGCAACTTGGCCACGGTGGTGACGGCCTGGACCCAGCCGCTCTGCCGCACGCCCCGGACGTTCACGGCGGTCAGCAGCCAGATGGCCGCCAGCGCGGTCCCCGCCGCGAGCAGGGCGCTGTCGGCCAGGGCGGGCCAGAAGTAGCCGAGGTAGCTGACGAACGCCACCGCGATGGCCGCGTTGCCCACCCACACCGCGATCCAGTACCCCCACGCCGTCTGGAACCCGACGAAGTCGCCGAACGCCTGACGCGCGTAGGCGTACGGGCCGCCGGTCTTGGGGTAGGCGCGGCCGAGCCGGGCGAAGACCAGTGCGAGCAGCAGCGCGCCGGTGGCGGTGAGCACCCAGCCCAGCAGGCTCGCCGAGCCGAACGCGGCCAGCGAGGCGGGCAGCAGGAACACCCCGGAGCCGATCATGTTCCCGACGACCAGCGCCGTGGCCATCCACGGGCCCAGTTTGCGCGGTCGCGGTAATGGTGTGACGGACATGGTGCTCCTCCTTTCACAGGATCATCACCAGCACACCGAGCCCGGCGCGGCGGGTATCGAGGCTTAGGCCACCGATGCGCGGGACCTTCGTCACCTGTTCACGGAACGGCGGGCCGGCTCCGGTCCGGCGACGGCACGGGGGCCGCGGGCCGTCAGCCGACGAGCGTCTTGACGGCCGCGGTGATGTCGCTCAGCGCCTTCTTGGCGTCGGCGAAGTACATGCCGGTGTTGGGGGCGGTGTACAGCTCGTTGTCGATGCCCGCGTACCCGTGTCCCATCGAACGTTTGACGACGATCACGCTCCTGGCCCTGTCGGCGTCGATGATGGGCATGCCGGACACGGCGCTCCCGGGACGGCGCGCGGCCGGGTTGACCACGTCGTTGGCGCCCACGACGAGGGCGACGTCGGTCTGCGGCATCGCGGCGTTGGCGTCCTCCATGTCGGCGAGCCGGTCGTACGGCACGCCGGCCTCGGCCAGCAGCACGTTCATGTGCCCGGGCATGCGCCCGGCGACCGGATGGACGGCGTAGAACACGTCCACGCCGCGCCGTTCCAGCAGCTCGGCCAGATCGTGCAGCTGGTGCTGGGCCTGGGCGGCGGCCAGCCCGTAGCCGGGGACGACGACGACCTTGGCGGCGTAGGCGAGCTGGATGGCGGCGTCGTCGGCCGACAGCGACCTGGCCCGGCCCTGCGCGGCCGAGCCCCCGGCGGCCTCGTCACCGGTGCCGAAACCGCCGGCGATGATGTTGCCGAGGGACCGGTTCATGGCGTCGGCCATCAGCTTGGTCAAGATGGCGCCGGACGCGCCGACGAGCGCGCCCGCCGTGATGAGGACGGTGTTGCCGAGCGCGAAGCCGGCCATCGCGACGGCCGTGCCGGTGAACGCGTTGAGCAGCGAGATCACCACCGGCATGTCGGCGCCGCCGATCGGCGTCACCATGGTCACCCCGAACGCCAGGGAGGCCGCGGCCAGCCCGGCCAGCAGCGCGACGCCGCCACCACCGCCAGGGCCACCGCCGCCACCGGTGAGGAGCAGGACCGAGAGGGCGGCCATGGCCAGGGGAAGCGCCACGGTGAGGACGCGCGCGCCGGGAAAGACGATCGGGCGGCCCGGCACCAGGCCCTGCAGCTTCCCCGAGGCGACCAGGGAGCCGGAGAAGGTCACCCCGCCGATCACCACGTCCAGCACGACCGGTAAGGAGGCGCCGTGCCGGGTGAAGTCGTGCACGCCGATGAGCGCGGCGGCCCCGCCGCCGACCGCGTTGAACAGGCTGACGAGCTGCGGCATCGCCGTCATCAGCACCCGCCGGGCCAGCGCCAGGCCGACGCCCGCGCCGAGCGCCGTCCCGGCGGCCAGCGCGCCCCATGCCCACGGACGCACGACGCCGGCCTCGGCGAGCACGACCACGGTGGCCGCCACGGCGACCGCCATCGCCCCCGCCGACAGCAGGTTGCCGCGCCGGGCGGTGACCGGCGAGTTCATCAGGTGCAGCCCGAGCACGAAGCAGCTCGCGACGGCGAGGTAGACCAGCCGGATCGCGGCGTCGAAGGCGCTCATCTCACTTCTCCCCACGTGGCTGGAACATCTCCAGCATCCGGTCGGTGACCACGTAGCCGCCGACGACGTTCATCGCGGCGAACGCGGCCGTCACGAACACCAGCGCGTAGCCGAGGACGCCGTCCGCGGTGAGCGCGATGATGACGGCTCCGGCGAGCACGATGCCGTGCACGGAGTTGGCCGCGGACATCAGCGGCGTGTGCAGGGTGGTCGGCACCCGGCCGATGACCTCGAAGCCGAGCAGCAGGCTGAGCACGAACACGCTCAGGTCGGCGAGCAGTTGCACGCTCATGCGGCACCTCCCGTGATGATCACGGCGGCCTGGATCTCATCGGTGCGGTCGAGGGCGGGCACGCCGTCGCGCAGCACGTGCTCGAGGAAGGCGCACACGTTGTGGGCGTAGGCGGTGGAGGCCGCGGCGGGCATCGTGGCGGGCAGGTTGCCGGCGCCGATCACGGTGACGCCGTTGCCGGTGACGAGCGTCTCCTCCGGCCGTGACGTCTCGACGTTGCCGCAGGCCAGGTCGATCACGACCGATCCCGGCCGCATGTCCTTCAGCCCGGTCTCGGTCACCAGCAGCGGCGGACGGCCTCCCGGCACCCGGGCGGTGGTGATGACGATGTCGTGGCGGGCCACCTGCCTGCCCAGTTCGTCCCGTTGCGCCTGCTGCTCGTGCTCGCTCAGCGTCCGCGCGTAACCCCCCTCACCGGCGCCCTCGCCCCCGAGGTCCAGGACGGCGGCGCCGAGCGAGGCGATCTCGGCCCGGGCCTCGGGCCGGATGTCGTAGCCCGTGACGACGGCGCCGAGGCGGCGGGCCGTGCCGATCGCGGACAGCCCGGCCACCCCGGCGCCGAGCACCAGCACCCGGGCGGGCGGCGCGGTCCCGGCGGCGGTGACGAGCAGCGGGAAGAACCGCTCGTAGGTGTGCGCCGCCAGCACCGCGGCCCGGTAGCCGGCGACGTTCTCCTGGGAGGTGAGGGCGTCCATCGCCTGGGCGGCGCTGAGCGTGCGCGGCACCCGGTCCAGGCTGGCGGCGGTCACCTGCGCGGCGGCCAGTTCGCCGGTGTAGGCGGCGTCGGGGTGGAGCAGGCCGATCAGGAACCGGCCGGCGCGCAGCCGGTCGGTGCGAGGGCGGTCGACGCAGGCCAGGATCTCCGCGCCGCCGTACAGCTCGTCGGCTCCGGTGATCTCCGCGCCCGCCTCGCCGTAGGCGCTGTCGGGGAACCACGCCGCCGCTCCCGCGCCGGCCTCGACCAGCACGCGCAGCCCTGCCCGGCGCAGCCGCGGCACCACGTCGGGTGTGATCGCGACGCGGCGCTCTCCGGCGATGGTCTCCTTGACGATCCCGATGCTGAGCATGGGCCACCCTCTCTCGTGAATCCGTTCCTTCGAGGGTCCGCCGGCGAGAGGTGACGGATGAGGGCCGAAAGTCCCGGACACCGGGACGTTCGGCCCTCCAGCGACCGGCCCGGCCGGATTACACCGGAGAGCATGGAGTTCCGAACACGTATTCACGGCCGCGGCGGTCAGGGTGTGGTGACCGCGGCCGAGCTGTTGTCGGTGGCGGCCTTCCTGGAGGGCAGGCACGCCCAGGCGTTCCCCACGTTCGGTTCCGAGCGCACGGGCGCGCCCGTGGTGTCGTTCTGCCGGATCTCCGACAGGCCGATCCGGGTGCGTGAGCCGATCACCGAACCACACGCGGTGATCGTCCAGGACGCCACCCTGCTGCGGCAGATCGACGTGCTGAGCGGGCTGCGACCGGATGGGCACGTGCTGATCAACTCCACCCGAACCCCCGAGGAGCTCGGCGTCTCCTGCTGGACCATCCCGGCCTCGGAGATCGCGCTGCGGCACGTCGGCAGGCCGCTGCCCAACGCGGTGCTGCTCGGCGGGTTCTGCGCCGTCACCGGCCTGCTCCTACTGGAGTCGGTCCAGGCGGCGATCCGCGAGGCGTTTCCCGGGCCGATAGCCGAGGCCAACGTCGCCGCGGCCGGCGAGGCCTACACCTACCTGAGGGAGGTCGTCCGTGCTTAGGCAGATGGAGGGATCGCAGGCGGTGGCCGAGACGGTCGCGCTGTGCCGCCCGGAAGTGGTCTGCGCCTACCCGATCTCGCCGCAGACGCACATCGTGGAGGCGCTGAGCAGGCTCGTCACCTCGGGACGGCTCGCGCCCTGCGAGTACGTCAACGTCGAGTCGGAGTTCGCGGCCTTGTCGGCCTGCGTCGGCGCGTCGGCGGCCGGCGCCCGGGTCTACACGGCGACCGCCAGCCAGGGGCTGCTCTACATGACCGAGGCGCTTTACAACGCCTCCGGGCTCGGGCTGCCGATCGTGATGACCGTGGCCAACCGGGCGATCGGCGCGCCCATCAACATCTGGAACGACCACAGCGACTCGATGTCGCAGCGCGACTCCGGCTGGATCCAGCTGTACGCCGAGTCCAACCAGGAGGCCGTGGACCTGCACGTGCAGGCGTACGCGCTGGCCGAGGAGCTGTCGCTGCCGGTCATGGTGTGCATGGACGGGTTCGTGCTCACCCACGCCTTCGAGCGGGTGGACCTGCCCGCGCGGGACCAGGTGGACGCGTTCCTGCCGCCGTACGAGCCGCGCCAGGTGCTCGATCCCGGCGACCCCGTCTCGATCGGGGCGATGGTCGGGCCCGAGGCGTTCACGGAGGTGCGTTACCTGGCCCACATCCGGCACCTGGAGGCCCTGGAGCGCATTCCGGCCCTGGCCGGCGCCTTCGAGCGGGAGTTCGGCCGGGAGTCCGGCGGGCTGGTCCGCGGCTACCGCACCGAGGACGCCGACACGGTCGTGCTGGCTCTCGGATCGGTGCTCGGCACGGTGAAGGACGTGGTGGACGAGTTGCGGGAGTCCGGCGTGCGGATCGGCGCCGCCGGGCTGACCACGTTCCGGCCGTTCCCCGCGCACGCCGTCCGCGGGCTGCTCGGGTCCGTCCGCAGGGTGGTGGTGCTGGAGCGGGCGTTCGCGGTCGGCGTGGGCGGCATCGTCTCCGCCGACGTGCGGTCGGCGCTCGCGGACGGCGGCGGCGAGGTCTTCACCGTGGTCGCCGGGCTGGGCGGGCGGCCGGTCACCAAGGCGTCGCTGCGGCGGGCGCTCACCGCCGACCTGGAACCGCTGACCTTCCTCGATCTCGATCGGGAACTCCTCGCCGGTGAACTGCGGCGGGCCGGGGCCAAGCGCAGGTCCGGGCCGAGTGCCGAGAACATGCTGCGCGATCTCGCCGGAGGTGGCTGACATGCCCGCCCAACGGACCAGGTTCTACCAGGTCGGCAGCTTCGCCGTGGGCAACCGGCTGCTGCCGCCCGAGCGACGTTCCGTGCAGGCCGCGCCCGACCGCGGCAACGCGCTCACCTCGGGCCACCGTGCCTGCCGGGGCTGCGGCGAGGCGCTCGGCGCGCGTTACGCCGTCGACGCGGCGATCAGCGCGACCGGCGGCCGCCTGATCGTGGTGAACGCGACCGGCTGCCTCGAGGTGTTCTCCACGCCCTATCCCGAGACGTCCTGGCAGGTGCCGTGGATCCACTCCCTGTTCGGCAACGCCCCGGCGGTGGCCACCGGGGTCGCCGCGGCGCTGAAGGTCAAGGGCCGCGCCGACGTGCGGGTCGTCGCGCAGGGCGGTGACGGTGGCACGGTGGACATCGGCTTCGCGTGCCTGTCGGGCATGTTCGAGCGCGACGACGACGTGCTCTACATCTGCTACGACAACCAGGCGTACATGAACACGGGCGTGCAGCGCTCGGGCGCGACGCCGCCCGCGGCGCGCACGGCCACCACTCCCGTGCCCGGCAACGCGTTCGGCCAGGGCAAGAACGTGCCGCTGATCGCGATGGCGCACGAGATCCCCTACGTGGCGACCGCCACCGTGGCCGACCTGCGCGACCTGGAGCACAAGGTGCGGCGGGCGATGGAGTTCCGCGGCGCCCGCTACCTGCACGTGCTGGTGCCCTGCCCGCTCGGCTGGGTCACGGCGGCGTGCGACACGATCCGCGTCGCCCGGCTCGCCACCGAGTCCGGCCTGTTCCCCGTCTTCGAGGCCGAGCGCGGTGACGTGACAGGAGTGACCAAGATCCGGCGCAGGGTGCCGGTCGACGACTACCTGCGGCTGCAGGGCCGCTACGCGCACCTGTTCGGCGATCCGCCGCGCACCGAGGTGATCGCCAGGATCCAGGCGTCGGCGGACCGCGCGATCCGCCGCTTCGGGTTGGTGGACTGACATGGACGGCAAGCCTTTCGCGATCACGCTCGGCGCCGGGTCGAGCCTGGCGAACAAGACGGGCGCGTGGCGGACCGAACGGCCCGTGTACGTGGACCGTCTCCCGCCGTGCAACGACGCCTGCCCCGCCGGTGAGAACATCCAGCACTGGCTCAGCCTGGCCGAGGAGCCCTCCTACGAGGCGGCCTGGCGCCAGATCATGCGGGACAACCCGTTCCCCGCCGTCATGGGCCGGGTCTGTTACCGGCCCTGCGAGACCGCCTGCAACCGCGGCCGGCTGGACGAGGCCGTGGGCGTCAACTCCGTCGAGCGTTTCCTCGGCGACGAGGCGATCAGGCGGGGCTGGACGGTCCCGGTCGCCGCCGAGCCGTCCGGCAGGCGGGTGCTCGTGATCGGCGCGGGGCCGGCCGGCCTGTCGGCCGCCTACCACCTGACCCTGCTCGGCCACGCCGTCACCGTCATGGACTCCGGCCCGGCTCCCGG
The DNA here is from genome assembly GCF_040649575.1 of Nonomuraea sp. NPDC048916. Lineage (NCBI taxonomy): Bacteria > Bacillati > Actinomycetota > Actinomycetes > Streptosporangiales > Streptosporangiaceae > Nonomuraea > Nonomuraea sp. NPDC048916. The sequence goes on along the minus strand of NZ_JBEZFS010000004.1, from coordinate 234,976 downwards.
CGGCATGATGCGCTTCGGCATCCCCCGCTACCGGCTGCCCCGCCACATCCTCGACGCCGAGATCGCCCGCATCACGGACATGGGCGTGACTCTGGAGCTCAACCGCACCGTCACCGGCCTGCCCGAGACGATGCGCGGCTTCGATGCCGCCTTCCTGGCCGTCGGCGCGCACATCGGCAAGCGCGCCTACATCCCGGCCGGCGACTCGGCCCGCGTCCTCGACGCGGTCTCGGTCCTGCGCGGCATGGAGGACGCGACCCCACCCCTGCTGGGCCGCCGCGTCGTCGTCTACGGCGGCGGCGACACCGCCATGGACGCCGCCAGAACCGCCAGGCGGCTGGGCGCGAGCGACGCGCTCGTCGTCTACCGCCGCACCCGCGACCGCATGCCCGCCCACGACACGGAGGTCGCCGAAGCTGTCGAGGAGGGCGTGCGCATGAAGTGGCTCTCCACGATCTCCCACGCCGACGGCGGCACCATCACCATCGAGAGGATGCGCCTCGACGAGACCGGCTTCCCTCGGCCCACCGGCGAATACGAGGAACTGGCCGCCGACTCCGTGGTGCTCGCGCTCGGCCAGGAGGCCGACCTGTCGCTGCTGGAGGGCCTTCCCGGGATCGAGGTCCGGCACGGCGTGGTCGAGGTCGCGCCGAACATGATGACCGGCTGCCCCGGCGTCTTCGCCGGCGGCGACATGGTGCCCGCCGAACGCACGGTCACGGTCGCCGCCGGGCACGGGAAGAGGGCCGCCAGGCACATCGACGCCTGGCTGCGCGGCCGCTCCCACTCCCCCGCCCCCGGACATCCGCCGGCCGACTTCGATCTGCTCAACACCTGGTACTACAGCGACGCCCCCGCCACCGTCCGGCCGAAACTCGACCTGGCCCGCCGCATGACCACCTTCGACGAGGTGGAGCGCGGCCTGGAGGAGTCGACGGCGCTGTTCGAGGCGCGCCGCTGCCTGTCGTGCGGCAACTGCTTCGAATGCGACAACTGCTACGGCGTCTGCCCCGACAACGCCGTCCTCAAGCTCGGCCCCGGGCTGAGGTACGAGATCGACCTCGACTTCTGCAAGGGCTGCGGGCTGTGCGTGTCGGAATGCCCCGCGGGCGCGATCGAGATGGTGCCCGAGATCACCTGAGCGCCACCCCCTACCGGACGGCGCCGGCCCGCTGGACGGCGGCGAGGTAGGCGTGGATGGCGTCGCGGTTGCGGCTCAGGCAGTCGATGCGCCGCTGGATCCGCTCGGCCTCCTCCCTCAGCAGGGCGGCGACCTCGGCGGTCAGGCAGTCGGGGTGCGGGTGGATCTCGTCGGGCTGGTCGAGATAGGGCAGGATCCTGCGGATGATCTCCGTGGTGAGGCCGGAGTCGAGCAGCCCGCGGATCTGCTGGACCCGGTAGACGGCCGGGGCGTCGTACAGGCGGTAGCCGTTGGCGGCCCGCTCGGGGTGCAGCAGATCCTGCTCCTCGTAGTAGCGCAGCATCCTGGCCGGGACGCCGGTGCGCCGGGACAGCTCGCCGATTCTCATGGCGCTTCTCATGGCGCTCCGTCCGGGATTGCCTTCACATTGATGTGAAGGTTTGACCATGGTCTCATGCCTGCCACCTCCACCACGCCCGCCCCCGCCGCCGAGACCGCCAAGCTGCCGCTGGGAGGGCTGTCGGCCCTGTTCGCCGCCGCGTTCACCGCGGTGATGACCGAGCTGCTCCCGGCCGGGCTGCTGCCCCAGATGAGCCAGGCTCTGCGCGTGCCGCAGGGGGCCGTCGGGTTCCTGGTGACCGGCTACGCCGTCGCCTCGTTCCTGGCCGCGATCCCCGTCACCGCGGCGCTGCGCGGGCTGCGCCGCCGCCCGGTGCTCGTCGGCGTGCTGGCCGGGTTCGCGCTGCTGAACGCCGTCACCGCCCTGTCGTCGTCCTACCCGCTGACGTTCGTGGCCCGGCTGCTGGCCGGTGTCCTGGGCGGCACGCTGTGGGCGATGCTCGTCGGATACGCGGCGCGCATGGTCGCCGAGGAGCGGCGCGGCCGGGCCGTCGCCATCGTCTCGGCCGGCATCACGGTCGCGCTCTGCCTGGGCATCCCGGCGGGCACCGCGCTGGCCGGGACCTTCGGCTGGCGCGCCCCCTTCGCCCTCCTCGCCGCCGGCGCGCTCGCCCTGGTGGCGTGGGTGAGCTTTAAGGTGCCCGACTTCCCCGGCGAACCCGCCGCGACGCGGCTCCCGCTGCGCCGCGTCACCACCCTGCCCGGCATCCGGACCGTCCTGGCCGTCACGCTGGTCGTGCTGCTCGCCCACCAGGCGGTCTACACCTACCTGGCGCCGCTCGCCGGGGGCGTCGCCCGGACGAGCGTGGTCCTGCTCGTCTTCGGCGTGGCCACGGTCGCCGGCATCTGGATCACCGGCGTCCTCATCGACCGGCGGCTGCGGGCCACCCTGCTGGCCGCTCTCGTCCTGGTCGCGGCCGCGATGCTCGCCCTGGGCCTGGCCGGGCGCTCCGCCGCGGTGCTGCTGGTCGCGGTCGCGCTGTGGGGCGCCGCCTTCGGCGGAGCGCCGACCCTGCTGCAGACGGCGCTGATCGGCGCCTCCGGCCCCGCCAACGCGGACGTGGCCACCTCCCTGCAGACCACCGTCTACAACGCCGGCATCGCGGCCGGCTCCCTGACCGGCGGCGTCGTCCTGGAGACCGCCGGTGCGGGCGCCCTGCCGTGGACCGCGCTCCCCCTGGTCGCCGCCGCCCTCGTCGCCGTCACCGCCGCGCGCCGCCACGCCTTCCCTTCGCCCTCACCGGCCGGGTGATCGCTCCTCCAGCCGCCGGCCCAGCTCGTCCAGATCCTCGACGAACCAGACGTGGGCGCCCCGGTTGGACTCGTACACCCAGGCCTGGAGGGCGGAGCTGGCGGCGGTGTGGCGGGATACGTCGCCCACGATCGCCAAGCCGATCCGGTAGGTGGCGAACTTCTGGACGATCTCCCCGGCGACGAGGGTGCGCAGCCGGTAGAAGTCGTCGTGCAGCCGCCCCGCCGGGATGGCGACCCAGCCGGCGCCCCGGTGGCGGGCCTCGCCGATGAGGTCGAGGGCGTCCCTCTCGTCACGCAGTGGTGTCCCCTCCGGCTCGCAGAGGAGGACCTGGCCGGACGCGAGCACGGCGGGCGGGCCCTCGGGCGGTGGGTTCACGACGACTCCTTCGTCAACGCGTCGATGATCCTGAACAGCTGGGCGCTCGGCTCCAGGTCTCCCAGGACGACGATCTTCAGGTGGGCGCGGTCCTCGTCGTAGACGAGCTGCACGCGCGGGCCGTGCGGGCCGCTCGCGACGGCGGCGATGACCAGGGTGCTCAGCCGGTCCATCTCGGCCCGGCCGATCCCGTCGATCTGCACGATGCTGGACGCCTCCACGTGGCGGCGCGGCCTCGGCGGCTCCGGGAGCCCGGCGAACGCCTCGAGGTCCTGGCGGGCGATCCGGTAGCGCCTGCCGACCTTGACCGCTTTGAGCCGCCCGTCACGTACGTACGCGCGGACGGTCTTGACGTGCAGGCCCAGCCGCTCGGCCGCCTGATCGACGGTGTATTGCTCCATAACATTCCCTAGTATGGCGTACTTGAAGGAAGTTCAGGGAGTTTTGTCGACCATGAGCGCGCGGCAGCCGGTCTCAGCCCTCGGCGGAAAGGGCTGGCGGCCGGGCCGCCCGTGGTGCTCAATGGGCGGGTGAAGGCCGCCTATGACGACATCGCCGACTGGTACGAACGAGAGTTCCTCGGCCGGGACACCGGTGACGCGCTGGGCATCGGCGCGGTGCTGCGAGAGCTCCTGGGCGAGGGTGCCGGCACCTGCCTGGAGGTGGGCTGCGGCACCGGCGCACGCGCGGCCGCGGTCCGCGAGCTGGGCTGGACCCCGGTGGGCGTCGACCTGTCGGCCGGGATGCTCCGCCACGCCCAGGGCCGCCTGCCCGTGGCCAGGGGCGACGCCACCCGGCTACCGGTCCGCGACGGGAGCGTGCCCGCGGCGGTCTCGATGATGGCCCACACCGACATGCCCGGCTATCCGGCGGTGCTGCGCGAGGTGGCCAGGGTGCTGCGGCCGGGCGGGGTGTTCGTGCACGTCGGCGTGCATCCGTGCTTCTGCGGCGGGTTCGCCGACCGCTCCGATCCCGGTGCGGTGCTGATCCGGCCCGGCTACCTCGACGGCCACTGGACCAGAGCGTCGTGGACCGACCAGGGGGTGCGCGACAAGGTGGGGGCGAGCCACTGGCCGCTGCCCGGGCTGCTGCACGCGTTCCTCGACGCCGGTCTGGCGCTCGAACGGTTCGCCGAGGGCAACGGGCCGATCCCGGCCGTCCTCGGCGTCAGGGCCCGCCGGGCCTGACCGGCGAACCCGGCCCGGCCGGATCGTCACGACAGCCGGGCGGCCCGGCCCTCCAGATAGCGCTGCTCGGGCAGGCTCGTGGTGAGGCGGGCGGCCTCCCGGTAGCCGGCCACGGCCGCGTCCACGTCACCGGTCATCTCCAGCAGATGAGCCCGGACCGAGGCCAGCCGGTGGTGCCCCGAGATCCGCGCGTCGGCGGCCAGGCCGTCAAGCAGGTCGAGCCCGGCTCGCGGGCCGCGCACCATGGCGACGGCGACCGCGTGGTTGAGCCTGACCACCGGGTTGTCGTCCAGCCCGGCCAGCACGCCGTACAACGCGAGGATCTGCGGCCAGTCGGTCTCCTCGGCCTTCGGCGCCTCGTCGTGCACGGCCGCGATCGCCGCCTGCAACTGGTAGGGCCCGACGGGCGAGGTGGACAGCGCCTCGGTGACGAGCGCGACGCCCTCGGCGATGGCCCGCCGGTCCCACAGCGCGCGGTCCTGCTCGGCCAGCGGGATCAGCCGGCCACCGGAGCCGGTGCGGGCGGCCCGCCGCGCGTCGGTGAGCAGCATGAGCGCGAGCAGCCCGGCCACCTCCCCGTCGGCGGGCAGCAGCCGCCGCAGCGCCCCGGTGAGCCGGATCGCCTCACGGGTCAGCTCGGCGCGGTGCAGGTCGGGCCCGCTCGTGGCGGTGTAGCCCTCGTTGAAGATCAGATACAGCACGTGCAGCACCACGCGCAGCCGGTCGGCGCGTTCGGGCTCGGGCGGCTGCCGGAACGGCACGCCGGTCGCCTTGATCCGCTGCTTGGCCCGGCTGATGCGCTGCGCCATCGTCGCCTCCGGCACCAGGAAGGCGCTGGCGATCTGCGCCGTCGTCAGGCCGCCCACGGCCCGCAGGGTGAGCGCCAGTTGCGAGGCCTGTGACAGCGCCGGGTGGCAGCACAGGAACAGCAGGGTCAGCGTGTCGTCCTGGTCGGAGGCCCGCTCGTCGCCGGGAGCCGGCAGCACCGACTCGTCGGCGGGGACACGGGCCGCGACCGTCTCCTCCCTGCGCCGCCGGGCGTGCTCGCTGCGCACCTGGTCGGTCAGCCTGCGCCCGGCGACCGTGATCAGCCAGGCGCGCGGGCTGTCGGGCAGTCCCTGCTCGGGCCACTGCACGGCCGCGTCGAGCAGCGCCTCCTGAACGGCGTCCTCGCACGCGTCGAACTGCTCGTAGCGGTGTACGAGCACGCCGAGCACCTGAGGCGCCAGCTCGCGCAGCAGCTGCTCGACGGTGCTCACCCGGCGACCTCGTTGATGATCGGCCGCACCTCCATGGCGCACAGCCGCGCGTCCGGCCAGCGCGCGGCGATCTCGGTCGCCCGCTCGACGCTGTCGCAGTCGACGATGAGGTAGCCGGCCAGGTACTCCTTGGTTTCCAGGAACGGCCCGTCGGTGACCGCGGGCACGCCGTCGCGCACGCGCACCGTCCTCGAGCTCGCCGGGTCGGCCAGCGCCTGCCCGCCGGCCAGCTCGCCCGACTCGGCCAGCTCCTTCATGATCGCGTCGACCTCGGCCATCACCGCGCCGACGTCGCCCGCGAGGACCTCCTGGGACGCGGGGTTGCTGTAGATCAGCAGCAGGTACTTCATGATGTCTCCTTGTGTCCGTCTTGTGTCCGTCGTGATGTCTCCATCACCGAGAGGTCGGCGCCACCACCCGTTTCTCGACATCCCGAGCCTCCCATTCCTCATCTCTTTCCGGCGACGTGCCCTCCGCGCGAAAGGAAGGTGCGCGCCCGGCCCCGGGCTCTTTAGGTTTGAGTACGTGAGAGACATCGCCCAACTGCCCAAAGCGCACCTGCACGTTCACCTGGAGGCCACCGTACGACCGGAGACCGTCCGTGAGCTGGGCGGGCCGCCCGAGCCGGAGGGGCCGTTCGCGAGCTTCCGCGAGTTCGCCGACCAGCGGGCCCGGGTACGAGAGCGGCTGCGCACGGCCGAGCACTTCAGGCGGGTGGCGCTGGAGTTCTGCGAGGACGAGGCGGCGCAGGGCACCCGCTACGCGGAGGTGACGTTCACCGCGGCCTCGCACGGTGAGCGGCTCGGCGCGCTGGAGATGCCGCTGGAGGCGGTGCTCGACGGCCTGGCCGAGGGAGCGAAGTACGGGATCGAGTGCCGGGTGCTGCTCGACCACTCGCGGCGGCGGCCCACCGAGCGGCTCTGGCGCACACTGAAGCTGGCGACCCGCTACGACGCGGTGATCGGCCTCGGCGTCGCGGGCGACGAGAGCCACCCGATGGCGCCGTTCGCCGAGGTGCTCGACGCGGCCAGGGACGCCGGGCTGCACCTGGTGCACCACGCCGGCGAGGCCGCGGGGGCGCCCAGCATCCGCGAGGCGCTCACACTCGGCCACGCCGAGCGGCTCGGCCACGGCTTCCGCGTCCTCGACGACGACACGCTGGTGGCCGAGGTGCGGGAGCGGCGGATCCCGCTGGAGGTCTGCCCGACCTCCAACGTGCTGCTCGGGTTCGTCCCCTCGCTGCGCGAGCATCCGCTGCCCCTCCTGCACGCGGCCGGGCTGGTCGTCACGGTCAACACCGACGGGGAGACGGCGCTGGCCGACGAATACACCCGGCTGCGCGAGGTCTTCGGGTACGGCGACGCGGAACTGGCCGGATTCGCCCGGGCCTCGATCGAGTCGTCGTTCGCCGATGACGCGGTCAAGGCGCGGCTCCGGGCCGAGGTCGATCGGTGGCTCGGCTGACCGTGCCCCCGGGTGCTCGGCCGTCCCTATCGGGCGCCTCCTCGGCCAGGCCCGGCGCCTCGCCGCCGTAGGCGCAGGTCAGGCGCCTTGCCGCCGTGGGCGCAGGTCAGGCGTGGGCGCCCACGGTGACGGGGCCGATGGTCAGCTCCGGCTCGCCTTCCAGGATCGCGCCGGCGCGGGCCACCTGCTCGTCGAGCTCGCTCAGCCGGGCCCGGCTGAGCGGGCGCAGCGGCTCGACGGTCACGCGGATCTTCCTGCCCGAGCGGCGCTGGTGCCAGACGCCCGCCACCGTGCCGTCGACCAGCAGCACCGGGAAGTTGCCCGCCTGGCCGCCCGCCAGCGCCCGCGCCGCCGCCTCGCCCGGGTAGAGCAGCTCGCGCGGCCGGCCGGCCACCACATAGGCGTCGAAGTACGGCAGCAGCCGCACGCCCTCCGGCGGCCCGTCGGGGACACCGGTGTCGCCGGCCACGACCCAGGCGGGCGCGCCCTCGAACCGCACCTCTTCCAGGTCCGCCGACTCGAACAGCCGGGCCGCCCAGGCCTTCGGCGCCCCGAGCCACTGGGCGAACTGCCCGGGCGTGGCCGGACCGTAGGCGGTCAGATAGCGCCTGAGCAGCTCGGCCCGCCCGTCGACCGGCTCGAACCCGTCCGGCAGGCTGGTGTAGGTGACCCTGCGCCCTCGCGCCGGCCCGAAGACGAACGCCCCCTGGTGCGCCGCCGTGGCCATCGCCTGCCGCCAGCGCGGCCACATGGTCTGGAAGCCGGGCATGACGAGGTCTCCGGCCCAGGAGCCCGTGACGCCGACGACCGCGTCACTCAGCTCCTCGATGGTCAGCTCGCGCCCGTCGAGCACGGTGCGGATCGCCTCGATCACCTGGTCGGTCTGCGCGGCCGTCAGCCTGACGCCATCGGGGGAGGCTTGGTGCCCGGCCGGCAGCCGCGACATCGTGCCGACCCACATCGGCAGGTCACGGGCGGCCAGCAGGTGCACGGTGCCGCGCGGGCCGTGGGTCTTGACCAGGCTGCGCTCGTCCCACAGCGCGTGGCGCACGCCGGACCGGGTGACGCCGTCGAGCCGCGACCCGACCGACAGCTCGGCCGCCGACATGACCTGGGCGTGCGCCCCGCACATGGCGCTCACCACGTCCGCCGGCGTGCCGCCGGCCGGGGCGGTCAGCCCCTGCCGCTCCAGCCGCCTCGCGCTGACCTGGGGCCATGACAACTCGATCACATCGTCCTCCTCGTGGGTCGAGCCCACGGTAGGGGACAATGCGGAAAGGTTCGTTCCGCGTCAGCCGAGGTAGTCGCGCAGGGCCATCGCCCTCGACGGGTGGCGGAGCTTGGACATGGTCTTGGCCTCGATCTGCCGGATCCGCTCGCGGGTCACGCCGTAGACCCGGCCGATCTCGTCGAGGGTCATCGGCTTGCCGTCTCTGAGGCCGTATCTCATGGAGATCACGCCCGCCTCGCGCTCGGTGAGCTCGTCGAGCAGGGAGCGGAGCTGCTGCTGCAGCAGCGTGAAGGAGACCGCCTCGGCCGGGGAGACGGCCTCGGTGTCCTCGATGAGGTCGCCGAACTCGCTGTCGCCCTGCTCGCCGAGCGGGGTGTGCAGGGAGATCGGCTCGCGGCCGTAGGCCTGGACCTCGGCGACCCGCTCCGGCGGCAGGTCGGCCTCGACGGCGACCTCCTCGGGAGTGGGCTCGCGGCCGAGCTCGGACTGCAGGCGGCGCTGCACCCTGGCCACCTTGTTGATCAGCTCCACCATGTGGACCGGGATGCGGATCGTGCGCGCCTGGTCGGCCATGGCCCTGGTGATGGCCTGCTTGATCCACCAGGTGGCGTAGGTGGAGAACTTGAAGCCGAGCCGGTAGTCGAACTTCTCAATGGTGCGGATGAGGCCCAGGTTGCCTTCCTGGATGAGGTCGAGGAAGAGCATGCCGCGGCCGGTGTAGCGCTTGGCGATCGAGACCACCAGCCGCAGGTTGGCCTCCAGCATGCGCTGCTTGGCGCGCGCGCCCTCGTCGGCGATCCATTGGAGATCGTCGCGCAGCTCCCGGGACAGGCCCGGCTCGGTCTCCAGGCGCTCGGCCGCGAACAGCCCGGCCTCGATGCGCTTGGCCAGATCGATCTCCTGCTCGGCCGAGAGCAGCGGCACCCGGCCGATCTCCTTCAAGTAGGTTTTGACCGAGTCGGTGCTCATGGCTGGAGAACCGTCGCCGACCTCGTCAAGCTCGAGAACCTCTGCTGCTTGGGACAAGACACCCTCCTCGCAGGCCTGCTCCTACGCTACCCAACGGTTCGCGCTGCTCGGGTCGGGCGACATCACGATCTTCGGGCCGCGGCGGCTGAGACCACCGTTACCGGCTTCTTCCCTGGCGGGAACGACCTACCCCTCGCGCACCGCGCGGCCCTGTCTTCACCGGGGATCCGGATGGCAGGCTTGCCCCGTGACACACGGAGCCCCCGGCAGCTGGTGGGTCAAGGTCTGACCCAGGTGACGGCGCCCCGGGCGCCGGCGAAGGCGAGCAGGCGCTCGCCCTCGCCGGCCAGTTCGGCCATGACCGGGCCGGGCAGCGGGTGGAACGGCTCGATGACGAGGTCGCCGTCCTTGAGGTCCCACCTGCCGGCGACGAAGCCGTCGACCAGGAAGGTCGGGTGGACGACGGCGCCGACGCACACGATCCGGCGCTGCTCGGCGGTCATCAGCCGGGTCCGGTCGGCGTAGGCGACGATGAGGTTGTCGAAGTACGGCAGGAAGCGCACGGGGGCGGGCACGTCCTCGGGGGCGAGCGGGGCGTCGGGCAGGTCGTACAGAATGCGCCCCTCCGTGTCGTGATATTTCCGTAAAGGCAGGGCCGACATCACCTCACGCAGCCGCGTCAGCCCCGACCACGCCTGCACGTCCATCACCGAGGCCGGGCCGAAGGCGGCCAGATAGCGGGTGACCAGCCGCTCCACCGGCGGCGCCGAGTCCAGCGGCCGCCCCAGCCACTCCTCGGCCAGCGTGAACGGAGTCGCCCCGCCCCGGTTCCAGACGCCGCTCGGCGGGGTGTGGACGACGGGCAGCAGGGTCTGGGCCGACCAGCCGAGGGCGGGAGCGTCCACCCGCGGCCACCGCTCGGCGAGCAGGTCGCGCAGCTGGGAGCGGGTCAGCGTGCGCCCGGTCAGATGCCCCCGGGCCAGCGCGGCCAGCTCCTCCAGGTCCACGTCGCGGGTGGCCCGGCCGAACCCCGCCTGCCGGGCCCTGGACAGCGGCGCCTGCATCAGCGGGCGCAGCCAGAGATAGTCGCCGGCCAGGGCCAGATGCTGAGTGCCGCGCAACAGGGAACCACGGACCACCTGCCTGCCGTACAGCAGGGAGGTCAGGTCGTCCTGGGTGAAGGACGCCAGCCGCGACCACAGCCCGAAGTAGGGCGGGTTGACGTCCTGGCCCTGGACGGCGACCAGGCGCTCGATCGCCCGTGCCGGGGAGATCGCGGCGCGGCCGAGCAGCAGCTGACGTTCGAGCGTCGTGCGGTTGAGGACCCTTCGGTTCAGGGCGTTCAGGCGCATGATGTCAGGCTAGGAACTATCGCGGAAGATTTCCTTCCGCGTTGAGCAGTTCGTCGAGCGCCTCCCTCAGGTATCCGGCCAGCTCCCAGGCGTCCGGCACCATGATCCGATCGGTGATCACGCCGATGTCGAGCGAGCCGTCGTAGGAGAAGGCGGTGATGTTCACCCCTCCGCTCAGGTCGGTGATCACCGAGACCGGATAGTGGGCGAGCAAGCGGGCCCCGCACACGAACAACGGCAGCTGCGGCCCCGGCACGTTGGAGACGGCCACGTTGACGGGCGGCGCGGTCTGGCCCAGCACCCCGAACGCCGACCTCGAGGCCAGCCCCATGAGCGCGGCGGGCATCGACTCGCTGAACTCGCGCAGCCACGCCGCCGGGGCGAGCGCGAACCTCTCCTTGATCCGCCGCATCGCGTGGCACACCTGGTGCAGCCGCGCGACGGGATCGTCCAGGTGCACGGCCAGCGGCGCCGTCATGAACGACACCTGGTTGCCGGTCCCCTCCGCCCCGGCCACCCGCAGCGAGAACGGCACCCCGGCCACCAGCGGTTGGCGCGGGATGCCGCCGTGCGCGGCCAGCCAGCGGCGCAGCGCCCCCGCGCACACGGCCATGACGACGTCGTTGACCGTCACCTCGTGCGCCTTGCGGACCTGCTTGAGCTCCTCCAGCGGCAGCGAGACGAACGCGAAGCGGCGGTGCCCGGAGACGGGCCCGCTGAACGGCGTCCTGGGCGCGGGTAGCGAGGGCAGCCCGGGCGCCGGCCCCGATCCGGACAACCTGCGGGCCACCCCGGACACCATCCCGCTGCCCGGGATCCTGGACACGACGGGGATCTCGTCCAGGTGCGGCATCGCGCGGGCGGCGAACCGCACGGCCAGCGCCGGGTTGCCGGCCAGCCGGACCAGGCCGCGGGCGAGCATCTCCAGCGTGCCCGGCGGGGGCGGGTCGTGCTCGGGCGGGCCGGCGGGCGGCGGCGCGGGCACCGGGCCGACGTCGAGCAGCGCGGCCAGCACGTCGGCGCCCCCGATCCCGTCGACGGCCGCGTGGTGGATCTTGGTGTAGAGGCCCGTGTGCCCGCCGGCCAGGCCGTGGATCAGGTAGATCTCCCACAGCGGCCGGCCGCGGTCCAGACGACGGGAGTGCAGCCGGGAGACCTGCTCGGCCAGCTGCGCGTCGTCGCCCGGCGACGGCAGGCCGATCTCACGTACGTGGTAGTCGAGGTCGAGATCATCCTCCTGCGCCCAGTAGGGGTGGTCCAGGCCGAGCGGGACGAGGGCGAGTCTGCGGCGCAGCGCGGGCACGTACGGCAGCCGGGCCGCCAGCAGGGCCAGCAGGTCGGCACGGTTGAGGTCGCCTTCGACGATGCCCAGCCCGGCGATGTTGGCGATGTTGGTGGCGGTCTCGAACTGGAGGAACTGCGCGTCCAGGGCGGTCAGCTGCGGCATGGCTCACACCTCCGTCCCGAACAAACCAGACTCAGCCCGCCACTTCAAGGGTACGGGCGCCGGCGCCCGGCTCAATCGGTTGAGTTCACGCGGAGGTGAGCATGAACACATCATGCTCTTCCCTCTCGAAAAGGTACGTTCCGCCTATCCCGCACTGACCGACGGCTACGCCTACCTCGACGGCGCCGCCGGCACCCAGACACCTCAAGCGGTGATCGACGCCATCTCCGGCGCCTACCGCACCGGCATCGGCAACGTCGGGGGCGCCTTCCCGGCCAGCCACCGCTCCGACGCGATCGTGGCCGGGTGCCGCGCGGCCGTAGCGGACCTGGTCGGCGGCCACCCCGACGGCGTGATCCTCGGCCCCAACATGACGACCCTGACCTACCGGCTGTCGGCCGCCCTGGCCAAGGACTGGCGGCCGGGCGACGAGGTGGTGCTCTCGCGGCTGGACCACGACGCGAACGTCCGCCCCTGGACCCAGATCGGCGCCGTGATCCGCTGGGCCGAGGTGGACCCGGGCACCGGGGAACTGCCGGTGGATCAGTACCGGGAGCTCATCGGCGAGCGGACCCGGCTGGTGGCGGTGAGCGCGGCCAGCAACGTGCTCGGCACCCGCCCCGACGTGGCCGCGATCTGCGCGCTGGCGCACGAGGCGGGCGCCCTGACCTACGTGGACGGGGTGCACGCCACCGCGCACGGCCCGGTCGACATGCGGGCGATGGGCGCCGACTTCTACGCCACCAGCGCCTACAAGTGGTCCGGCCCGCACATCGGCGCGGTCGTCGCCGACCCGGCGCTGCTGGAACGGATCAGACCGGACAAGCTGGCCTCCTCGGTCGACACCGTGCCCGAACGGTTCGAGCTCGGCACCGCGGCCTTCGCCGACCTGGCCGGGGTGACGGCCGCCGTCGAGCACCTGGCCGCGATGATGCCGGGCACGGGCACGCGCCGCGAACGGCTGCTGGCCTCGATGGCCGCGGCAGAGGCGCACGAGCTGGAGCTGTTCGCCGTGCTCGTCGAAGGGCTGGAGACGATGCCGCACGTCACCGTCTACGGCAAGCCCGCCAGGCGCACCGCGACCGCCTACTTCACGGTCGCCGGGCGGAGCCCCCGCGAGGTCGCCGAACGCCTGGCCGCGCTCCGGATCAACGTGTGGAACGGCCACAACTACGCCTGGGAGCTGACCGCCGCGCTGGGCATCCGCGACTCGGGCAGCGCCGTGCGCCCGGGCCTGGTCCACTACAACGACCGCTCCGACGTCGACCGCCTCCTGGAGGGCGTGGCCGCCATGCGCGCCTGACCCCGCGCGCCCCGTCGCGCCCAACCGGCGTCCCGGCCCGGCCCGGCGGCGCGGCGGGACAGGCGGTCCGTCCGGCGCGTGGGCTCGCGGGGCGGGCGGCGTTAAGATCGGCGGGGTGAGCCTGCCCGCCGTGACCGAGCTGGCGGCGCCGCCCGTCGAGCCGGCGCGCGACCCCTACCACGTCTACCTCGACTCGCTGACCAGCCCCGAGTCGCGCCGCACGATGCGCGGCTGCCTCGACCGGCTGGCCCGGCTGCTCACCGGCGACGACACCGCCACGGGCGCGGGCCAGCCGTGGCATCTGCTGCGTTACGAGCACACCGTGCGCATCCGGACGATGCTGACCGACCAGGGCTGGTCCGCGGCGTACGTCAACAAGCATCTGGTGGCGCTGCGCCGGGTGCTGAAGGAGGCGTGGCGGCTCGGCCAGAGCAGCGCCGAAGACTACGCCCGCGCCTCAGACCTGGCTCCGGTGCGCCAGAGCCGCCTGCCCACCGGCCACCACGTGCCGCCCGAGGTGGTCGGAGCGGCCCTGGCGGCCTGCGACGACTCGGCGGCCGGGGTGCGCGACGCGGCGCTGATCGCGGTGCTCTACTCCACGGGCTGCCGCCGGGCCGAGATCGGCGGGCTCGCGCTGGCCGACTACGACCCCGGGGCGCGCTCGCTGCGGGTGCGCGGCAAGCGTGACAAGGAGCGCATGGTCTACCTGACGGCCGACGCCATCGGGCTGGTGGAGCGCTGGCTCGCGGTGCGGGGCGGCGCGCCGGGGGCGTTGTTCAGCCCGATCAGCAAGGCGGGCCGGCTACGGCTGCGCGACGGACGCCCGGTGGGGCTGACCGGTCAGGGCATCGCCGACATCCTGGCGCGGCGGCTGGGCCAGGCGGGCGCGTCGCGGCGCACGGCGCACGACTTCCGCCGCACGTTCATCGGCGAGCTGCTCGACGCGGGCGTCGACCTGGCCACCGCCCAGGCGCTGGTCGGCCACTCCTCGCCGGCCACCACGGCCCGCTACGACCGCCGCCCGGAGCGCACCCGCCGCGAGGCCGTCGACCGCCTCCGTCTTCCACCGTCCCGCCCTCTCGCCTGACCACCTCCTACCGCCGGGCACGCGAGCCGCCCCCTTGAGTCCTCAGACCAACCGGGCGAGCGAGCCCGTCCCTTGGCTCCTCCTGGCCGTCGTGCGCGCCGCCGACTACCCGTTCAGCAGGGAGAAGGCGTGGTCGGCGGCGCGCACGGCTTCGGCCTCCACCTCGGCGAGCGGGCGCCCGTCGGCGAGGGCCTGCCAGGTGCGCCGGGCGAGGACCCGCTGGACGGCGAGCACCTGGCCGGCCAGGAGGCTCGCGGTCAGCTCGTCGGTGGTCTCGGCCAGCGCCTCGGCGAGCGCCCCCTCGTCCTGCGACATGTAGTGGAACACCCGCGCGGCCAGGCTGGGCGTGGAGAAGACCATCCGGTGGTAGCCGAGCACCTCGGCATGGTCGTTGAGCCCGGTGACCGGGTCGTGGCGGGCCAGGCCGTCGAGGAAGTGGCGGTGCAGCGCGGTCACCGGGTCCACCCCCGGGGCGCGCTGCCTGACGACCCGCGCCGCCTCGCCCTGATGGTCGGCGATGCGGTGCAGGACGAGGTCCTCCTTGGTCGGGAAGTACTTGAACAGCGTCGGCTTGGACACCCGCGCGGCGGCGGCCACCTCCGTCACGGGCACCTCGTCGAAGCCGCGCTCCAGGAAGAGTGAGATGGCCGCGGTCGAGATGGCCTCACGCACGCGCTGCCGTTGCAGTTGTCGCAGTCCCGTCATGAGTCCCACCCTAACAAAGTGTTAACCTGGTCAATCTATTGACCGAGTTAACGATTTGGAGGGCGCCGTGGAAGGGCTCGACGAGGAGCGGGCGTACGTCGAACGGTGCCGGGACGGGCTGCGCAGGATGCTCGACTCCGCACGCGACACGGTCATCACCGGCGAGACCGTGGCCGGCGACCGTTACAGCGCCGAGCGGCTCGGGCGCCATCTCAAGAGCCTGGTCAAGGAGCTGAGCGAGGAGCCGGAGGGCCCGCCGTTCTTCGGCAGGCTCGACTTCGGCCACGCCTCGGCCGAGCACCCGGGGCGCGCCTACCACATCGGCAGGCGGCACATCTCCGGCGAGCACGGCGGCCCGCCGGTCGTCGTCGATTGGCGGGCGCCCGTCTCACGCGCCTTCTACCGGGCCAGCGCCCGCGACCCGCAGGACGTCGCGGTGCGCCGCCGCTTCGGCTGGTCCGGCAGCACGCTCACCTCGTTCGAGGACGAACGGCTCGCACTCGGCGAGCAGGGCGAGAGCCGGATCCTGGCCGCCGAGATCGAACGTCCCCGCGTCGGCCCCATGCGCGACATCGTCGCCACCATCCAGCCCGAACAGGACGATCTGGTGCGCGCCGACCTGGAGGAGTCGATCTGCGTGCAGGGCGCTCCCGGCACCGGCAAGACCGCCGTCGGCCTGCACCGGGCCGCCTACCTGCTCTACGCGCACCGGCAGCGGCTGCGGCGCGGCGGTGTGCTGGTCCTGGGCCCCAACCGGGCCTTCCTCGGCTACATCTCGGCCGTGCTGCCCGCCCTCGGCGAGGTCGACGTCGAGCAGACCACCTTGGAGGGGCTGCTGGCCACCGTGCCCGTGACGGCGGCCGACACCCCGGCCGCCGCCGCCGTCAAGCACGATGCGCGGATGGCCGACGTGCTGCGCGCGGCCCTCTACCGCCGCGTCCGGCGGCCGGTCGAGCCCGCCGTGGTGACCGACGGCTCCTACCGGTGGCGGGTCGGCGAGAGCGAGCTGCGCCGTGTCGTCGACGACACCCGGCGCGAGGGCCTGCCGTACGCGATCGGGCGCGAACGCGTACGGGCCAGGGTGGTCTCGCTGGTCGAACGCCAGGCCGAGGCGCGCGGCCGGACGATCGACGCGGCCTGGACGCGCCGGGCCGGCCGGGCCGTCACCCCCTGCCTGGACGCCGTCTGGCCGGCCATACGCCCCGAAGAGGTGTTGTTCGAGGTGCTGACCGGCGGGGCCGGCGATCGTGTCCTCACCCCCAGCGAGCGGGCCGCCATCACCTGGGCCCGGCCGCCGCGCACCTACAAGAGCGCGAAGTGGTCGCCCGCCGACCTGGTACTGCTCGACGAGATCGCCGGGCTGCTCGAACGGCCCCGCGGCTACGGCCATGTCATCGTCGACGAGGCGCAGGATCTGTCCCCGATGGAGTGCCGGGCGGTCGCCAGGCGCACCGAGCACGGCTCGGTCACCGTGCTGGGCGACCTGGCGCAGGGCACCACCCCCTGGGCCGCCAGATCCTGGCCCGCGGTGATGGAACGGCTCGGCAAGCCGGGGGCCCAGGTCGTGGCGTTGGTCACGGGCTTCCGGGTGCCCGGCGCGGTGGTCCAGTTGGCCAACCGGCTACTGGCCACGCTCGACGCCGACGTGCCTGCCACCCGCTCCTACCGATCCGACGGGCGGCTGCGCGTCACCCGCGTGACCGGCCTGGAGCAGGGCGTCGTCGCGGCGGCGCGCGACGCCCTGACCTTCGAGGGGTCGGTCGGCGTGATCGTGGCCGACGCCGACGCCGGGGCGCTGACGGCCGCGCTGTGGGACGCCGGCCTCGACGTGGGTGACCGGCTCAGCGTGCTGCCCGTCTCGCTGGCCAAGGGGCTGGAGTACGACCATGTGGTGGTGGCCGAGCCCGCCGCGATCGTCGAGGCCGAGTCGCGCGGGCTCAACCGGCTGTACGTGGCGCTCACCCGGGCGGTCTCCCGGCTAGACGTGGTGCACGCCCGGCCGCTGCCGCCGGGCCTTTCCTGTCTGTGATAGGAGTCCCCGCGACATTCGGTCGACATGGGAAGTAGATTCGGTGTGTGATGTGATTCACGTCAAAACGGGCCGCCGCTCGCTGCGTTTCGAGAGGAGCCAGATCGTGACCTCCCCGCAGAACCCGCCCCCGGGCGACGATCCGCGTGCCGGTGACCCGCAGTGGTCGCAGGCGCCACCGCCGCCGCCCCCTGCCTACGAGTCGCCCTACCCGCAGCCCCGGAGCCGGTCGACACCCGTTCTGTCGATCATCGCGTTCGTCTGCGCGGCGGTGGCCCTGCTGTTCATCCCCATCCTGTTCGGCCTGGCCGGCATCGTGCTGGGCGTCGTGGGCCACACCCGGGGCGAGTCCCTGGGCAAGTGGGCGGCCATCACCTCGGGCGTGGCCATGATCGTCGGTATGGTCCTCGGCTTCCTCGTGGTCCAGAACATGACGTGATGACCGTACGCCGCCCTGACCGGAGTGCCGGGCAGGGCGGCCGATCCGGCCGGGACGGCCCGTAGCGGCGGGCCGTCCGGGTCAGGTCGTGGTCAGGGCCACCGTCGGAGACAGCCGCGCGGCGCGCATCGCCGGGTAGATCCCGGCGACGGTGCCGATGAGCAGCGTCGCGCCGATCGCCCCGCCGATCGCCCACGGCGGCACGACGGGCGGCCAGTCACGCGACAGCGCGTAGCCGGTGGTGGCCAGCGCCCCGAAG
Organism: Nonomuraea sp. NPDC048916; assembly: GCF_040649575.1. Taxonomy (NCBI): domain Bacteria; kingdom Bacillati; phylum Actinomycetota; class Actinomycetes; order Streptosporangiales; family Streptosporangiaceae; genus Nonomuraea; species Nonomuraea sp. NPDC048916. Next base: position 217,075 of record NZ_JBEZFS010000004.1, on the reverse strand, counting down.
ACCGAGCCGACGAGGCCGCCCAGCGCCGACAGCAGCAGCGACTCCGACAGGAACTGGATGCGCACCTGCCCCCGCGTGGCGCCCAGCGAGCGGCGCAGCCCGATCTCCCGGCGCCGCTCCAGCACCGAGATCACCATCGTGTTGGCCACCCCGACCCCGCCGACCAGCAGCGCGACCGCGCCCAGCCCGAGCAGCAGGTTCGTGAACGCGCCCGCCGCGGCGGCTCTGGCGGCCAGCGCGTCCGACGGCCGGCTGACCTCGACCTCGTCCGGGTTCTCCGGGTTGACCGTCCGCGCCAGCACCGACCGCACCGCCTCCACCTCCTCCTCGGCCGACCGTTCGTAGATCGTGGTCGGGTGCCCGCTGAAGCCCAGCAGCCTCTCGGCGACCGGGAATCCGACCAGGGCCGAGCGTTCGATCTCCGGCGCCAGCGGCATCGGCCCCAGGATGCCGATGACGGTGAACCAGCGGCCGCCCATCCACACCTGTACGCCGGTCCTGGCGATGCCGAGCCGTTCGGCGGCCTTGACGCCGAGGACGACGGCGGGCTGCCGTTCGGTGGCGGCGTTCAGCCAGGTCCCCTTCAAGACGCCGCCCTCCAGCGTGGTCAGCAGCTCGGTGGTGGCGGCCTGGACGGTGATGCCGCCGGTCACGGCCTCGGGGATGCGGTGGGTGCGCCGTACGGTGGTGTCGATGGCGCCGGTGGCCGCGGCCGTGCGGACCGGGCCGATGCGCTTGACCATGTCCACCGCGCTGGGGGGCAGCGTGGCGTCCTCACCGAAGATGGTCCTGCCCGGGGAGACGGTGAGCAGGTTGGTGCCGAGCCGGTCGAGCTGGCGCAGCAGTTGCTCACGCGACGACGACGAGATGCCGATCACCGCGATCATGGTGGCGATGCCGATGGCGATCCCGAGCGCCGACAGGATCACCCGGGTCGGGCGGGACCGCAGTCCCGCCGCGCCCACCCTCAGCACGTCGGAGGGGCTGAGCCGGGCGGGCGCCGGCCGCCGCTCGCGCTTCACGACCGGCCTCCTTCACTGATCTCCGCGCCGCTCCGGGCGCGTACGTGTTCATCCGCGCGGGCGTCACCAGCGCGGAGGTCGTCAGCACCGAGACCCGCGGCCCCGAGACCCGCGGCACGGTGGTCGGCGGCACGGTGGTCGGCGGCGATCCGGCCGTCACGCACACGGACCTGGCGCGGGCACCAGGCGGCGACCTCCGCGTCGTGGGTGATGATCGCCACCGTGGTCCCCGCCGCGTGCAGCTCACCCAGCACGGCCAGCACCTCCGCGCCCGCGGCCGAGTCCAGGTTCCCGGTGGGCTCGTCGGCGAGGAGCAGCGGCGGGTCTCCGGCCACCGCGCGGGCCACCGCGACCCGCTGCTGCTCGCCGCCCGACAACTGGTGCGGCCGGTGGCTCAGCCGGTGGCCGAGGCCCACCCGCTCCAGCGCCGCCGCGGCCAGCTCCCGCCGGACCCGGCGGGGAGTGCCGGTGTAGAGCAGGCCGTCCGCCACGTTGTCCAGCGCGCTGACACCCGGACTCAGGTGGAACTGCTGGAAGACGAACCCGAGGCTACGACCGCGCAGCGCCGACAGCTCCCGGTCGGTCAGCTCGGCGATGTCCTGCCCGCCGATGCGGACGGTGCCGCCGGTGGGCCGGTCGAGGGTGCCGATCATGTGCAGCATGGTCGACTTGCCGGAACCGGACGGCCCGACGATGGCCAGCAGCTCTCCGTCGGCCACCGCCAGATCCACCCCGCGCAGCGCGTGCACGCCGCCGGCGTAGATCTTGGTGACGGCGTGGAGCTCCACCACGTACGGGGTGCTCATGTCGCGGGCACCCCGACCTTCATGCCCTCCGCCAGGCCGGCGCCGTCGATCTCCACCAGGCCGCCGCCGTACGCGCCGGTCTTCACCGCCACGACGCGGCTGGCGCCGCCCTCGACGACCTCGACGCCGAACCCGCCCTCACGCAGCGCCAGCAGCGCCTCCACGGGTACGGCCAGCACGTCCCGGTGCCGCTCGCTCTCCATCTCCACCTCGACCGGCGCCTGGTCGAGCTTGGTCCTGGGGGTCTTGTCCAGCGTGATGTCGACGTCGATGGTGGTCCGGCCGTCCTGGTCCCGGCCCTGGCCCGAGCCGCTGCTCTTGGCCACCGTGCCGATCGAGTCGATCTTCCCGGTGGCGCGCTCGCCACCGGGAAGCGCCACGACCACCTTGGCGCCCTCGCGGGCCATCGACTGGTCGGCGGTGTCGAGATCCACGTGCACCAGCCGCTTGACACCGCTGACCGTGAGCACCGGCCGGCCGGGGCCGACCCGGCCGCCGACCACCACCCGCGCATCACTGACGCGGGCCACCCCGGGCAGGAACACCACCTGCGAGGCGTCCACCCGGCCGGTCTCCGGCAGTCCGTGGTCGTCCTGCCACTCCTTGACCGCCAGGTGGGTGGCGTAGCTGAAGTGGTCGTCGACCGTCACGTACGCGCCGTAGCCGAGCGCCTTGAGGTTGCGCTCCAGCTGCTGCACGTCCGGCCCGTCCGAGACGCCCTGGCCGAGCTCCCGGTAGAGCGGCAGCTTGCCGTACAGCAGGACGACCGGTTTGCGGTCGACCCTGAGCAGCGGGCGGCCCCGCCGGATCACCGCGCCCTCGGCGGCCACCCAGGTCGCGGTGCCGGACGCGCCGGTGTTCACCTCGCGCGCGCCGGAGTAGGTGAGCGAGCCGTCGACGGTCTTGGTGTCGACCAGGTCCTGCCGGGTGATCTCCGCCGTGGCCGGGACGGGCGGCCCGGTGGGGGCCGCCGCGTCCGTGCCGCTGTCGCCGAGCACGACCACCGCCGTCCAGGCGGCGGCGACGGCGAGCAGGCCGCCGCCGGCGAGGGTGAGTCCCTTTCTCATGCGGGGCCCATCCCGGGAGCGAACTCCTTGCACGCCTCCATGGTCTTGTCGACCTTGTCCTGCGGCGTTCCCTGGGGGATGTTGAGCTCGATCTTGCCGTCGGCGCTCGGGTCCTCCATGTGGATGCCGTGCTCGCGCATGCACTGGGCGTACTTGAGCAGCCTGTCGCGCTCCTTCGGGTCGGGCTTGCCCGCCTTGTCACCCATCGCGGCGTCCATGAAGTGCTTACACGCCTGGTGGGCCTTGTCGACCTTCTGCTCCTCGCCCTTGCGGCTCTCGATCCTGATCATGCCCTTGCCGTCGGGGTCCTTCATCTGGACGCCGTGCTCGCGCATGCACTGCGCGAACTTGAGCTGCGCCTCGTTCCGGTCGACGGGAGCCGAGGCGCCGGCCGAGGCCGTGGGCGTGGCAGTGCCGTTGCCCGCGCTGGCCACTCCGTCGTTCTTCGCCGGGGCCCCGCCGCACGCGGCCAGGGCCAGGATCAGGGGCAACGCGGCCAGTGCCGGTCGGACGTTCATGACTGTCGCTCCTTGACGCCGCGGGGCGTTCGCCCGGGGCGTGCTGCTCACTTCAGCGGCCCCGGTGCTAAACGCGGATAAAGGCGCTGATCTTCTTATTCGCGGCTAACACCGGACCCGCCACCCTCGGAGCAGGAACCGAAGGGAGCGCGGGATGCGGGTGCTCGTCGTTGAGGACGAGGAGGAGCTGGCCGACGCCGTCGCTCGCGGCCTGCGGCTGCACGCGATGGCCGTCGACGTGGTGTACGACGGGCAGGAGGCGCTGGAGAGGGCCGGCTACGTCGACTACGACGTCGTCGTCCTCGACCGCGACCTGCCCGCGGTGCACGGCGACGACGTGTGCCTGGAGCTGGCGACGGCCGCCCCGGCCAGCCGGATCCTCATGCTGACGGCGGCCGGGCGGGTGCGCGAGCGGGTCGACGGGCTGTCGCTGGGCGCCGACGACTACCTGGTCAAGCCGTTCGTGTTCGCCGAGCTGGTGGCCCGGATCCGGGCGCTGGCCCGCCGCTCCACCCGGGCGGCGCCGGTCGCGCTGGAGCGGGCCGGGATCAGGCTCGACCCCGGCCGCCGTACGGTCACCCGCGAGGGGCGGCAGATCACCCTCAACCGCAAGGAGTTCGACGTGCTGCGCGAGCTGCTGCGCGCCGAGGGCGGCCTGGTCGCCTCCTCGGAGCTGCGCAGGAGCGTGTGGGACGAGTACGCCGACACCGGCAGCGGGGTGCTGCGCGTCACCCTCACCTCGCTGCGCAAGAAGCTCGGCGCGCCCCCGATGATCGAGAACGTGCCCGGCCGCGGATACCGGCTGTGAGCCGGATCACGCCGCCGTGGAACGGCCTGGGCCTGCGGATGCGGCTCACGCTCCTGTACGGCGGCCTGTTCTTCGCAGCCGGGTCGCTGCTGTTGTGGTCGACCTACCTGCTGACCGGCCGGGCGCTCGACGAGCGGTTCGCGGTCAAGTCCACGAAGATCAGCGGCTCGGAGGCGGCTCCCGCGTCCGAGGGCTCCGCTCCCCCGCCCGACATCCTGTTCCAGCGCGTGGAGTCGGATGTCAAACTGCGGGCGGACAGCGTGCTCGATGAAATGCTGCGCTCCTCGCTGCTCATCATGATCCTGATCGGGATCGTCGCGGTGGTCCTCGGCTACCTCGTGGCCGACCGGGCGCTGCGGCCTCTCGACCGGGTGACGGAGACGGCGCGGCGGCTGTCGGAGAGCACGCTGCACGAGCGGATCGCGCTGAGCGGGCCGTCCGACGAGGTCAAGCGGCTGGCCGACACGTTCGACGCGATGCTGGACCGGCTGCACCGGGTGTTCGACGGCCAGCGGCGGTTCATCGCCAACGCCTCCCACGAACTGCGCACCCCGCTGGCGATCAACCGTACGGTGCTGGAGGTGTCGCTGGAGGAGCCCGAGGCGTCGGCGGACCTGAAGGCGCTGGCGCGGGCGCTGCTCGGCACCAACGCCCGCTACGAGCGGCTCATCGAGGGCCTGCTCCTGCTGGCGGAGTCGGAGCAGGAGCTCGCCGTACGCCGCGTCGTCGACGTCGAGCAGGTCGTACGGGCCGCGCTGGAACAGCTCGACCTGCATCCCCGCAGGCGGCGGATCACCCTCCGCCACGATCTGCGCCCGGCTCTGGTGGAGGGCGACCCACTGCTGCTGGAGCGGTGCGTGTTCAACCTGCTGGAGAACGCGGTCAAGTACAACGTGCGCGGCGGCGAGGTGGAGGTGAGCCTGCGCCACGACGGCGACGCCGCGGTCCTGACCGTGGACAACACCGGGCAGCCGGTCCCGTCGTACGAGGTGGAGGATCTGTTCGAGCCGTTCCGGCGGCTGCAGGGCGACCGGGTGCGGTCGGCCCGCGGCTCCGGGCTCGGGCTGTCGATCGTGCGCGCGATCGTGGACGCGCACGGCGGCGCGGTAGGCGCCCGGGCGCGCCCGGAGGGCGGGCTGAGCGTCACCGTGCGGCTGCCGGGCCCGGCGCGCGACGGATGACCCCGTGTCCCGGCCGGCCGGGGGCCGCGTGAGACCCTGGGCGGGTGCTTCCCCCGATCGATGAGCTGCGCGAGCTGATCAGCGCCAATCTGACCGCGTTCGACCGCAGGGAGGTGCCGCCCGCCGACGGGATCCGCCGCGCCGCCGTCACCGTGTGCGTCCTCGAGGACGACGACCGCCTGCCCTACACGATCCTCATCAGGCGCGCGCCGCGCGGCCGCAATCCCGGGCAGTGGGCGCTGCCCGGCGGCCGGCTCGACGAGGGCGAGCAGCCGGTCGAGGCGGCGCTGCGGGAACTGGCCGAGGAGACCGCGGTCACCGGGGTCGAGGTGGCGGGGGTGCTCGACGACTTCGTCACCGACTCGGGGTTCGTCATCACGCCGGTGGTGGCCTTCGGCGGCAGGCAGCAGCCGGTGCCCGACCCGCGCGAGGTGGCCTCCGTGCACTCGGTGCCGCTGGAGCGGTTCCTGGCGCCGGGGGTGCCGCGCTGGCGGGGCGAGCTGCTGCAGATGCCGCTGGGCCCGTCGATCGTGATCCACGCGCCGACGGGCGCGATTTTGTGGCAGTTCGCCGAGGTCGCGTTGCGTGGCCGTGAGCTGCGGGTCTTCGACGTGGTCCAGCCTCGCTGGACCAGAACGTGACCGATTCTTTGGGGCCGATGGAATACGTCCTGCCGGATGTCCGTTAGAGTCGAAAGGCCGATGTGGTCTGTGTCCCCCGGGCCGCAAATTACCGCCTTCACGGAATACCGTTCGGCTGGAGCCGTGTTGTGCATCTCGCCGAGGAGGCGACCGCCACATCGGCCTTAACGTGTTTTTTGCAGGCGCTCCGGCTCCGGCCGGAGCGCCTGCTTTATGGTGGGGTGGCCGACCGACGATCATCCAGGAGCGCATGTTGCTGTACCAAGTGGTCAAGTTCGCCGCCACGCCGCTCGCGCACGTGATGTGCCGCCCGCACATCTCCGGCGCGACGCACGTGCCCCGGACGGGGCCGGCGATCCTGGCCGCCAACCACCTGTCGGTGCTCGACTCGTTCCTGCTTCCCGCGCTGCTGCCGCGGCACGTCACGTTCGCCGCCAAGAACGAGTACTTCTCCGGCAACCCGATCTCCGGCTGGTTCATGCGGCTGGGGGGCAGCCTGCCCACCGACCGCGACAGCGCGCACGCCGCGCAGGCGATGCTGGACGCCGCGGCCGACCTGCTGGAGCGGGGCGAGCTGTTCGGCATCCATCCCGAGGGCACCCGCTCCCCCGACGGCCGGCTCTACCGCGGCAAGATCGGCGTGGCGTGGCTGGCGCTCAAGACGGGCGCGCCGGTGCTGCCGGTCGCGCTCACCGGCACCGAGAAGGTGCTGCCCGTGGGGGCCAAGGTGCCGCGCCCGGCCAAGATCGGCATCCGCATCGGCGAGCCGCTGACCTTCAAGGGCGACCCCACCTCCGCGCGCGACCGCCGGCGGGTCACCGACGAGATCATGTCGGCGATCCAGAAGGAGTCCGGGCAGGAGTACGTGCCCACCTATGCCGCCAGTTTCAAAGCTTCCAGTGGTATGTCCTAATTCGCCCCCACTAAGCTCGGGGACCCATCCAGGGAAGCGCTGCCGACGACCAGGGGGCTGACCAGTGGCACGTGGCCGCACGATCGCGATCGTGTCCGGCGTCTCCCTGCTGGCGGCGGGGGCCGCTGGCGGGGGCGCCTACTATCTGCTGCACACCCGGGGCACACCCGCCGAGACCGCGCAGCGCTTCGCCGCCGCCTGGCAGGCGGGCGACACGGCGGCCATGACCGCCGAGCTCGCCACCCCCCAGCCGCTGAGCGCCTACGACCAGATGCGCACCGGCCTGGCCGTCGAGTCGACCACGGTCACGCTCGGCCAGGTGAGCCCGGGCGACGACCGGGCCACCGTCCCCTACACCGCGACCCTGAAGCTGAAGAACGTCGGCGAGTGGACCTACCAGGGCCGGCTCGACCTGACCGTCGCCGACCGCGCCTGGAAGGTCGCCTGGACCCCCGCCACCCTGCACCCGTCGCTGACCTCGGGCGCGTCGTTCGCCCTGAAGACCCGCTGGCCGGACCGCGCCGAGATCACCGACGCCGGCGGCGAGCGCATCGACACCGGCGCCGTCGGCGGATCGGTGCAGCAACTGGTCGGCTACCTGGACAAGGCGACCAAGAAGGACGTGAAAAAGCTCGGAGCCGCCTACAAGCCCGGCCAGGCGGTCGGACGCGGCGGGCTGCAGGAGACGTTCGAGAAACGGCTGGCCGGCACCCCGACCACCGAGATCCAGGCCGGCGGCAAGACGCTCACGACCATCGACGGCACCGGCGGCGAACCCGTGCGCACCACCCTCGACGCCGCCACGCAGGCCGCCGCGGTCGCCGCCGTCAAGGACGTCGACAAACCCACCTCGCTGGTCGCCATCAGGCCCAGCACGGGCGAGATCCTGTCCGTGGTCAACAACCGGGGCGGCTTCAACCGGGCGCTGGACGGCCGCTACGCGCCCGGCTCCACCTTCAAGGCCGTCACCGCCATCGGGCTGCTGGCCGGCGGGCTGTCGCCGAAGGACACGGTCACCTGTCCCCAGTACGCGACCGTGGGCGGCCTGAAGATCCGCAACTCCGAGAAGGCGCACTTCGGGTCGCTGTCGTTCCTCGACTCCTTCGCCCACTCGTGCAACACCACGTTCGCGCCGCTGGCCGAGCAGCGCCTCGGCGCCGCCAAACTGCTGGAGGCGGCCGAGCTGGTCGGCTTCAACCAGCCGCTGAACATCGGCGTGCCGGCCACCAAGGCGAGCTTCCCCCGCGCCCAGTCCGACGCCGAGCTGGCCGCCGAGGCGTTCGGGCAGGCCCGGATCACCGCCAGCCCGCTGTCGATGGCGTCGGTCGCCGCGGCCCTCGCCGACGGCACCTGGCGCCCGCCCACCCTGGTGCCCGACCTGAAGCAGAAGGCCACCGAGCGGCCGCTGCCCGACGGGGTCAAGTCCGAGCTGCACGCCATGATGGCCGCCGTCGTCACCAAGGGCACCGCCAAGTCGGCGGGCCTGCCGGCCGGCACCCGCGGCAAGACGGGCACCGCCGAGTACGGCACGGGCGACAAGCTCGAATCACACGCCTGGTTCATGGGCTTCAAGGGCGACGTCGCGTTCGCGGTCGTGGTGGAAGGCGGTGGCGGGGGCGGCAAGGTCGCCGCCCCCATCGCGGCCGCCTTCCTCCGCGGCCTCTGACCCGCACCGGATCCCGCGCGATCTCGGACCGGTACCGGCCCCCACGCGGCCTCTGACCCGCACCGGTCCCCGCGCGGCCTTGGAGGCTTCCCGGATCCCGCGCGACCGATGACGGGTGCCGAGGTCAGGCCAGGAAGCGCCTCACCTCGTCGGCGGCCAGCGCAGGCCGGCCACCCATGGCGGCGTTGCACGTGACCTGGTGGTCCACGCCGGGCAGCTCGACCCGGCGGGCGGACGGCAGGACGGGCTCCAGCGCGGCCAGCGCACCCTTGAGATAGGCCGGGCTCCGGGAGCCGCCGAGCAGCAGCACCTCGGCGCGCACCGATCGATACACGTCCAGCACGTCTGCCGTCTCGGCCACCACCAGGGCGTCCTGGTGCAGCGTGGGCGCGAGCGCCCGGAACGTCGGCTCCTCGCCCTCCGCCTGCCTCTCCTGGCGGGCCATGAAGGTCGCGGTGAGCCGCTCCAGCAGCCACCTCGGCAGCGCCCGGAAGACCGGCGACCCCATCCGGGTGCCACGCATGCCGGTGACCAGCGCGGCGGCCACCCGGCCGGCGGCGATCTCCCGGTCGAACCGGCCGAGCCAGTCGGTCGCGTTGGACCCGTCCACGTCCAGCGGCGGCTCGAAGGCGACCAGCCTGCGCAGGTCGGGCCGGACGAGCGCGGTGCGCAGGGCGATGACGGCTCCGGAGCTGATCCCGATCACGTCGCGGGCGCCGGTCGCGGTGAGCAGGGCGTCGAGGTCTTCGACCTCCTTGTGGACGCCGTAGTCGTCGCCGACGGGGCCGCTGAGGCCCCGGCCGCGCCGGTCGGGCACGTAGCAGGTGTGCTCGCCGGACAGCGCCCGGGCGAACTCGATGTTGCTGTAGCCGGACTGCATGGCGCCGTGCAGCAGCACGAGCCCGGGGCCGTCGCCCAGCCGGCGGTAGGCGATGGAGGTGCCGTCGCTGGACGTCACGGTCGCGGTGGTGGTCCGCGCAGATGTCATGGTCGTTCCCCTGTGGGCAGGTCGGCCCGCGGCGGGGTACCCCGGCTATCCTTGCGAGTGCCATCTCGTGGCCGGAGTCCGTTCCGCGGGTGTCGGTTCGAGATCGGGGCCCCTGGCGGCGGTGTTCCCGCACCTCCGCCGGGGGCCTTTCCATGGGTGTCGGTCCCCTTGGCGGTGGTGTTCCCGCACCTTTGCCGGGGCGTTTTCCCGTGGGTGTCAGTGCCCTTGGCGGTGGTGTTCCCGCACCTCCGCCGGGGGCCTTTTCAGTGGGTGTCGGTGCCCCTTTCGGCGATGGCCGCCACGTCCGGGGGGACGTGGCCCGTCTCGTGGAAGTCGCGCCACTGCTCCAGGCCAGGGAAGGCGCCCGAGGCCAGCTCGTCGAGCAGCGACCTGGTCCAGGCGGCCTCGGCCTCCCCGGCGGCCAGGGCGTACTCCGACTCGACGAGGAACAGGCGCGGGACCTCGCCCCGTTCGCGCTCCAGCGCCTCGCGCTGGCCGGCGAGCCGGCGTTCCAGGCTTTCGAGCCGCTCGCGGAGCAGCGCGGTCACCTCGTCCGGCGGCAGGCCGGCCATCACCGACAGGCCCGCCTCGAACCTGGAGTGCTCCCGCTCGGGGGTCGACAGGAGCTCGCGAGTCCAGTCACGCAGCTCCTCGCGGCCGGCTTCGGTGATCTGGTAGACGGTCCGCTCGGGCCGGCCACCCTGTCGCACGCTGCCGACGGCCTCCAGAAGGCCGTGTTTCTCCAGGTTCTGCACGACGGTGTAGAGCGAGCCCCATTTGATGGCCATGTCCTGGTCCTTGCCACGGGCCCGCAGGATGGAGGCCATCTCGTAGGGGTGCGTCGGCTGACGCACGACGACGGTGAGCACGGCGAGCGCCAGCAGGTTGCCCACCTTGCGCCGTTTCGCCATCCGAACCACCACCTCGCCTACGATTACTCGTACACGAGCATACGGCCACGAGTAGCCATGGAACAAGACTGCATTGGAAAATCCAACTCACTCGATCTAGAGCGAGTCGCGTTTTCCAACTCAGCGGGAGGTTCCTCATGCGTGACGCCGTCATCGCATCTCCTTGAAGGCTGCAGACCCCGTCCTTCAGGGCGAGGAGGAAAGCCGGAAGAATACGGCAAAATCGAACACCCATTCGATGTTTGGCTGATCGTGCAAGCCGTTCGCATCCCCGATCGGCAAGGGCAAGCCGGGAGGCGCGCTGCGCGAGGCATCCATCCGGTCGAGCTCCTGGCCCACACCCTGCGCACGCTGATAGACCGCAGTGGCGTGGACCCCGCCCTCGTGGACGACGTGATCGGCGGCTGCGTCGACCAGGTGGGCGAGCAGGCGTGGAGTCGATGAGCCGGGTGCCCATGTGGTCCAACGTCCCGCCCGGCGCCGACCCCTTCGGTCCCGGCCTGGCCGCCCGTTTCCCCGAGGGCCTCGTCCCGCAGGGCGTCAGCGCCGAGCTCATCGCCGCCAAATGGTCGCTGTCCCGCGAGGAGATGGACGCCTTCGCCGCCGGCTCCCACGCCAAGGCGGCCGCCGCGTCCTTCACCGAGGAGATGGCGCCGATCGGCGGACACGACGGGGACGAGTCCGTCCGGCCCGGCACCACGATGGAGATCCTCGCCGGGCTCCGGCCCGCCTTCGCCGACCCGGCCTACGCCGAGCGCTTCCCGCAGATCGACCGGTCGGTCACCGCGGGCAACTCCAGCCCGACCAACGACGGCGCCGCCGCGTTGCTGATCACCACCGGCGAGAACGCGGCCAGGCTCGGCCTGACCCCGCTGGCCAGGCTGCACTCCTTCGCCGTCACCGGCTCCGATCCGCTGCTCATGCTGACCGGCGTCATCCCCGCCACCGACAAGGTGCTGCGCCGCGCCGGGCTGCGGCTGGACGACATCGACCTGTTCGAGGTGAACGAGGCCTTCGCCAGCGTGGTGCTGGCCTGGTCGCGGGAGACGGGGGCCGACCCGGCCAAGGTGAACGTCAACGGCGGCGCCATGCCCTGAGCCACCCGCTCGGCGCGAGCGGCGCGCGCATCATGACCACGCTCGTGCACACCATGCGGCGGCGGGGCGCCCGCTACGCGCTGCAGACCATGTGCGAGGCGGGCGGGCTGGCCAACGCGACGGTGCTGGAGAGCGTCGGCTGACCACGGAGCGGCCCCTGAGGGCTCAGAGGGAGGCGGTCAGGGCCAGAGCCCCCGCCTCATGCTGGAGAACCATGATCAGGAGAGTGGCGACCAAGGTCGCGATGAGCAGCCAGCTGATCAGGATGATCACTGTGGAGCGGCGCGGCCCCCGCCTGACACCGCTGTCGGCGCCGGCCCTCGCCTCACTGCGGCGCACCCGCTCGTTGAACGACTCCAGCCGGGCGACGAGCCGGGGGTCGTCGTCGACCAGATGTCGCTCGATCTGCGCGAGCATCCGCTCCTCATCCTGCGACCAGGCCATAGATGCACCTCCGGAACGCAAGCTCTGTCACGGTTTTCTGCCCAACCCTGAAGATCATTAGCCCCTGCCTAGGCAGGTAATTGCCGTCACTTTGCGTTTGCGATCAACGTCGAACTTTTGTTCTAATCATGGGATGCGCTGGGACAATCTGCGGCAGGCCGGCACCGGCCAGGACGATCCGGCCGTGCCGCTGTTCGCCTGCGGCGCGGCCGGCCGCACCTTCGACACCCCCGAGTTCAGGGGCATGACCTTCTACGAGATCCGGGCCCGCTCCATCATCAACCGGGTCCCGGAGGGCAGCCGCGTCCCGTTCACCTACACGATCAACCCCTACCGGGGCTGCGGACACCGGTGCGTCTACTGTTTTGCCCGCAAAACGCACGAATATCTCGACCTCGACGCCGGAGCCGACTTCGACTCCAAGATCGTCGTCAAGGTCAACGCGGCCGAGCTGGCGCGCAAGGAGCTGGCCGCGCCGCGCTGGCGGGGCGGCCACGTGGCCATGGGCACCAACGTCGACTGCTACCAGCGCGCCGAGGGCCGCTACCAGCTGATGCGCGGCATCCTGGCCGCGCTGCGCGACGCCGCCAACCCGTTCTCCGTCCTCACCAAGAGCACGCTCATCCTGCGCGACCTCGACCTGCTCACCGAGGCCGCCGGCGTCACCGAGGTCGGCGCCAACGTGTCGGCGGGCTTCCTCGATCGTGACGTCTGGCGGGCGGTCGAGTCCGGCACCCCCGATCCGCGCAGGCGGCTGGAGGTGTGCGCCACCCTCAACGACCACGGCATCGCCTGCGGCGTGCTGATGGCGCCGATCCTGCCCTACCTCACCGACTCCCCCGCCCAACTGGAGCGCACGGTCAAGGAGATCGCCGCGTCGGGCGCCACCCACGTCGCGCCGATCGTGCTGCACCTGCGCCCGGGAGCGCGCGAGTGGTGGCTGGCGTGGCTCTCCCGCGAGCACCCCCGGCTGGTGCCGCGCTATCTCGAGCTCTACGGCAGGGGCGCCTACGCGCCCAAGGCCTACCAGCAGCGCATCACCGGCCAGGTCAAGGAGCTGGCCGCGCGCCACGGCGTCGGCCGGGCGACTCCCGCCGGGGCCCGCCGCGCGCCGTCCCGGCCCACCCCTGCCCCCCAGGCGCAACAGCTCACCCTGCTGTGACACCCGAGAGCGGTAGCTGATGCTATGTCGGGTTTCAGTGCTAAATGGGTATTAAGCGGCTTAGTGTGCCAATCGGCACCGGATTCCACAGGGGGGAAACATGTCAGAGATCAAGAAGAAACCGTCCGCCAAGTCCGGCAAGGCGAAGAAGCAGGCGATGAAGGCGGATCGCCAGTCCAAAGAGATCAAGAAGGAAACCAGGAAGCCCGAAGAGGCGTGATCCGGTGACGTGATCGGGCAGCCGGGGCGGCGTCCCGGCTGCCCGATTCACCGAACCGTCGCCCCGCGCCCCGGCCGATGATCCTCACGTCTGCCGCGCATGCAACCTTAAGCCCCTTTGTGGCGTCTAATGATCATAGGTGGGGATAGTGCCACGGGGACGGAAGGCACGCTCCACCACACCGAGTACGAAGCACCGGTGGCGAGCAGCTGTCTCGCCACCGGTCACGTGTGTTGTGACGCTTTCACGAGAGGGAGGGACCCCACAGGTGCGCGCACTGGCACGCAAGAGCAAGTCAGCGATGGTCCGGCTGTACAGGGGATACAACCGGCGCAAGGTGCGCGACGCGCCGCCCCCATCGATCGACCGGATCCGGATCCTCCTCCTGCACGCCAACGGCATGGGCGGCACGATCAGGACCGTGTTCAACGTCGCCGGCTACCTCGCACGCGACCACGACGTCGAGATCGTCAGCGTCCTGAAGGAGGCCGACGAGCCGTTCTTCCCCGTCGACCCACGGGTCAAGTTCAGATACCTGGACGACGCGACGCGCCCTGGGCTGAGCCCGATGCGCGCGATGCTGTCGAAGCTGCCCAGCAAGCTGATCCCCCCGGACGAGGCGGCGTACCACCGCTTCACCATGTGGACCGACCTCAAGCTCGCCCGCTACATCCGCTCCCTGGACACCGGCGTGCTCATGGCCACCCGGCCGGGACTCAACCTCGCGATGGCCCAGTTAGCCCTGCCCGGCGTCATCACCATCGGCCAGGAACACGTCGCCCTGCGCACCCAGCCCGAGTCCATGCAGGAGCTCATCAAGTGGCGCTACCGCCGCCTCGACGCCCTCGTCACCCTCACCAAGGCCGACCTGCGCGACTACCGCGCCACCCTGACCAAGAAGCCCAGGAAGCTGGCCCGCATCCCCAACGCCGTGCCGCCCCTGACCGGTGACGTGGCCAAACTCGACGCCAAGGTCGTCATCGCCGTCGGCAGGCTGACCCGGCTCAAGGGCTTCCACCGGCTCATCACCGCCTGGGAAGAGGTCGCACGGAGCCACCCCGACTGGAAACTGCGCATCTTCGGCGCCGGCCCCCAGGAGGACAACCTGCGCGCCCAGATCACCGAAGCCAGCCTCGACGGCAAAATCGAGATGCCGGGAGCCACCTCCGACATCGGCGCCGAGCTGGAGAAGGCCTCCGTCTTCGTGCTCAGCTCCCGCCACGAGGGCTTCCCCATGACCATCCTCGAGGCCATGGCCAAGGGGCTGGCGATCGTCAGCTTCAACAGCCCCCACGGCCCCAAGGAGATGATCACCCACGAGGCCGACGGGCTACTGGTCAAGCCGCGCACCAACGCCAACCTCGCGGCCGCCATCCTTCGGGTCATCGAGGACGAGCCGCTGCGCCGCAGGCTCGCCGCCGGAGGCCTCGAGACCGCGCGCGGCTACGACGCCGACGTCATCGGCGCCCACTGGGAGGCCCTGCTGCGCGAGCTGCTCGCCCGCCGCGACGGCACCTGGGTCAAACCTCCGGCCCCGTCGGCTCCACCGGCTCCGCGATGACGTCCCCCGGCGCGCCGTCCTGACCGGCGCGACCGCGCAACGGCGGCCAGTGGTGCCGGCGAGGTCACCAGCCCCAGGTAGACCCGTCGCACCCGGCCGTCCCTCATCAGGGCGGCGCTGACCGCCGGCTCGGGCATGGCGCGTCCGCCCTGATCACCACGAGAAGTGGCCCGCCGCCGAACGGAACGGTCACACCCTCCTGCCCCCGCCGACCATAAGGCCTTACCGTGTCAAAGCAGACCATGCCGGGGAAACCTCTCTAGAGAGCCCCCCACCCCCCGGAGGCGTGCTTGAGCACCAAGGACGCGATCGCCATCCTGGCGGGAGCCGCACTCATCGCAGCGATCCTCGGCTCCGGCAAATCCACCCCCGCCACCGCGACCAGCCCGCTCGGCAACGCCAGCGGCACCCTGCCCGGCCTCGCCCCCGTCACCACCTCCGCCGACAAGGCCACCGCCCGCCGGCTCATCCAGCGCCTGCGCGTCAAGGGCCGCGGCCCCGCCACCGGCTACGCCCGCACCCGCTACGGAGCCAACTGGGCCGACGACGCCACCGGCGTGCCCTTCGCCCGCAACGGCTGCCGCACCCGCGACGACCTGCTCGCCCGCGACGGCCAGAACATCAGATACCGCGACGGCTCCCGCTGCGTGGTCGTCTCGATGCGCCTCGCCGACCCCTACACCGGCAAGACCATCCACTGGCACAAGGACAAGGCCGACGCGGTCCAGGTCGACCACGTCGTGCCACTCGGCTACGGCTGGCGCATGGGAACCCCCCGCTGGCCCATGTCCAAGCGCCTCGACTTCGCCAACGACCCGCTCAACCTGCTGCCCGTCGACGGCGCGGCCAACGAGCAGAAGGACGCCTCCGGGCCCGCCGGCTGGTTACCCCCGCAACGCCGCATCCGCTGCGCCTACGTCACCCGCTTCGCCCAGGTCGCGCTCAAGTACGACCTGCCCGTCACCAAGGCCGACAAGGCCGCCATGCTCACCCAGTGCCGCTAACGCGGATCCAGCCAGTCGAACCCGCGCTTGAACGTCTGCTCCGCCAGCACGCGCTGACCCGCCGCGTTCGGATGGAAGTAGTCCCACCTGCTGATCTGGTCCAGCGTGTAGCGGTAGGAGAACACCGCGCCCCCATCCGTACGGCACGCCGGCCCCAGCGACGCGCACGCCGCGGCCGCCTCCCGGTTGTAGGCCATCACCCGCGCCCGCACCCGCGCCCGCCGCTCCACGTCCACCCGCTTGACCGACGTCGGCTCGGCCAGCATCGCCGGGCAGATCCGCCCCAGCGTCCAGAACGTCCGCGCGATCGCGTTGTCCTTGCCCACCTGCCACAACCGGCGCAGGTCCGGGATACTCGCCACGAACACCCGAACCCCCGGCACCCCCTCGCGCAACGCCGTCAACGCCTGGTCCAGCCGCTGCCGGTAGACGCCCACCGGCGTCATCTCCCGCTCGGTGCGCACGCACGCGTCCTGGGCTCCGATCAGCACCGTGACGTAGCCCGGTTTGAGGTCGATCGCCTGACGCACCTGCCCCATCAGGTCGGCGCTCGTCGAACCCGGCACCGCCAGGTTGTTGTTCTGCCCCCTGATGCCGCGGTCCAGCCGCAGCAACCGCAGGTAGTGGCTGTCGACCTCCGCGTTGTCCCCGGCGGCCCACGAACGCGAGGTGCACGACACATACCAGCCACACGCGTTGAACCCCGACGAGATGGAATCACCCAGGGCCACCATCGTCGCCGGCACCGGAAAGGCCGACGCGGCCTGCGCGGCACCGGAACCCAGAACAACCACCACAGCGCCGAGCAACGGCGACAGACGACCGATCATGAGCTCAAGGTAGGGAGCCCACCAACGGCCCACCATGACCTCATGGCAAGGGCTGCCATCTCAGGACCGACTTCATATCACGGCTTGACAGTGCCGGCCCGGCACGGTGCGCCGGAACCCGGGCCTTTCGGTATTGAATGCCGGTAACCAGTCATTAGCCGGGGTCCCAGTCGAACGTGTTCAGTTCACGCATAGAGTGTCTCGGGTGAGTGTCGCGCTCGGAACAACCCGCCCGCTACCGGTTCGCACAACCCCTGTAGGCGACCCCGGTGACCTGCTGGCCTCCCTGCCCAGGACCGCACCCTACGCGTGGATCAGGCACGGCGAGGGGCTCGTGGGCTGGGGAGAGGCCGCCCGCGTCGCCGTACCTCCCGGTCCGCGCCGCTTCGCGTGGGCCCGCGAATGGCTCACCGGCATCCTCGGCGAAGCCCACATCGACGACGCCGTCAACACCCCCGGCTCCGGCCCCGTCGCCTTCGGCAGCTTCACCTTCGACGAAAACTCCGCGGGCTCCGTCCTCACCGTCCCCCAGGCGATCCTCGCCCGCCGCGACGGCCGCGCCTGGCTCACCACCATCGGCGACACACCCTTCGAAACCTTCACCCCCATCCAGAACCCAGGCCGCATCAGCTACGGCGACGGCAGCCTGTCCGCCCCCGAGTGGGAGCACATCGTCGCCCGCGCCGCCCGGCGCATCCGCGACGGCGAACTCGAGAAGGTGGTGCTCGCCCGCGACCTGCTCGCCACCGCCGAGCACCCCATCGACATCCGCCTGCTGCTCACCCGCCTGGCCCACCGCTATCCCGACTGCTACACCTTCTCCGTCGCCGGCCTCGTCGGCGCCACTCCCGAGCTGCTCATCCGCCGCACCGGCCAGGAGATCGAGTCGCTCGTCCTGGCCGGCACCACCCCGCGCGGCACCGACGCCGCCGACGACCTCTCGCGCGGCGCCGCCCTGCTGGCCTCCGAGAAGGACCGCCACGAGCACGAATGCGCCATCGCCTCCGTGCGCCAGACCCTCGCCCCCCTGTGCTCCTCCCTGCACACCCCCGACGAACCCGAGCTCCTGGTCCTGCCCAACGTCCAGCACCTGGCCAGCCACGTCAGCGGCCGGCTGGCCGACGGCGCCTCCGTCCTCGACGTCGTCGCCGCCATGCATCCCACGGCCGCCGTCGGCGGCACCCCCACCGGCACCGCCATCGACGTCATCCGCGAGCTCGAGGGCATGGACCGGGCGGGTTACGCCGGCCCGGTCGGCTGGATCGACGCCCACGGCGACGGCGAATGGGGCATCGCCCTGCGCTCCGGCCTCATCAGCGGCCGGCGCGCCAGGCTGTTCGCCGGAGGCGGCATCATGGGCAACTCCGACCCGGCGTCCGAGCTCGCCGAGGCCCAGGCGAAGTTCCGCGTCATGCAGTACGCCCTCGAGGGCTGACCCCGCGGATCACGCCGGTCGGCCGGTCACGCCGATCCAGGCGATCACGCCAGTCACACCGGTCCAGCCGGTCACGACGGTCCGGGGACATGGATGTCGCCGGCGACCGTGACCCTGGCCCGGCCCGCCGTCAGGGTCGCCACCCAGTCCTCGAAGGCGTCGAGCTCGTCGTCGCCGACCGCCATCGTGAAGTCGACGGCCTGGCCGTAACCGACCTCGTGGATCGGGTGGCGGGAGGCGCGCAGGTCGTTCTCCACCCGGCCGGCCTGGTCGTGGGCCACCGAGACGCGCACCAGCTTGGCCGGGACCATCCGCACCGTGTCGGCCCGGTCGAGGGTCTCGGTCACCGCCGAGCCGTAGGCCCGCACCAGGCCGCCCGCTCCCAGGAGGGTGCCGCCGAAGTAGCGGGTGACCACGGCCACCACGTCGTTGAACCCCCTGCCCACCAGCGCCTGGACCATCGGCGTGCCCGCGGTGCCGCCCGGCTCGCCGTCGTCGTCGCCCTTCTGCAGCCGCTGCCCGATCACGTAGGCGGTGCAGTTGTGGGTCGCGCCCGGGTGCAGGCGGCGCCGCCCGGCGATGAAGGCCGCCGCCTCCTCGACGCTCCGCGCGGGCGCCATCGCGCAGATGAAGCGTGACCGCCGCGCCTCCGTCTCGTGCTCGACGCTGCTTTTGAGGGTGAGGAACGGCGAGGCCATGCCTCACAAGCTACCGCCTTTACAACGTAGATCAATCACTGGGTCGTTTGGCCGACTTCAACCGTATGCTGTACGGTACGGCGTACTGACCAAGCTGGAGGAAACCCTTGACCGCGAACGACATCCGGCCCTTCCGCTTCGAAGCCCCCCGGAGCGACCTCGACGACCTGCGCGAGCGGCTCGACCGGGTGCGCTGGCCGGACGAGGTGCCCGGCCTCGGCTGGCGGCACGGCACCCCGCTCCCCCACCTCAAGGAGCTGGTCCACCACTGGCGCACCGGCTACGACTGGCACCGCGCCCAGGCCGAGCTCGACCGGCACGACCAGTTCGCCACCGAGATCGACGGCCAGCACATCCACTTCCTGCACGTCCGCTCCGCCCGCGAGGACGCCCTGCCGCTGCTCATCACGCACGGCTGGCCCAGCTCCCCCGTCGAATACCTCGACGTGATCGGCCCGCTCAGCCGCGACTTCCACCTGGTGATCCCGTCGCTGCCCGGCTACGGCCTGTCCGGCCCCACCCGCGAGCTCGGCTGGGGCTCCACCCGCGTCGCCAGGGCCTGGCTGGAGCTGATGACCAGGCTCGGCTACGACCGCTTCGGCGTGCAGGGCGGCGACTGGGGCAGCTGGATCTCCCGCGAGGTCGGCGTGCTCGCCCCAGATCGGGTCGCGGGCATGCACGGCAACGGCATCGTCTGCTTCCCCATCGGCGCCCCCGGCGAGCTCGACGGCCTCACCGAGGTCGAGCGGGAGCGGATGGCCTTCCGCGAGCGCTACCTGACCGAGCAGTACGGCTACAAGCTCATCCAGTCGGCCCGGCCCCAGACCTTCGCCTACGGCATGGCCGACTCGCCCGTCGCGCTGCTCGCCTGGTTCGCCGGCGTCTTCCACGAGTGGAGCGACGACGCCGTCGACGCCGACCGGCTGCTCACGAACGTCATGCTCTACTGGCTCACCAACACCGCCGGCTCGGCCGCCCGGTCCTTCGTCGAGACGCCCGACACCGACCAGGACACCAGCGTCGAGTGGGAGCTGAAGCCCGCCACCGTGCCCACGTCGATCTCGGTGTTCCCCAAGGACATCCTGCGGCCGATCCGCCGCTTCGCCGAGCGCGACAACAACATCGTCGGCTGGGTGGAGCACGAGCGCGGCGGCACATTCGCCGCGCTGGAACAGCCCGACGCGTTCGTCACCGACGTCCGCGCGTTCTTCGCCTCGCTGTAACAGGGGGCGAACAGGGCGCTGAGCGGGACGGCTGGGCAGGTCAGCCGCGCAGGGTGGAGAGCAGGACGCACTGCCCGTCCCGTTCGCCTGTGCGCTCCGTACGTGCGGGCGGGACCATCGGCGGCATACCGTTCACCTCATGACATATCGCGTCGCCATGGACATCGGCGGCACCTTCACCGATGTCGTCTGCTACGACGACCGGACGGGCGCCTTAGCAGCGGCGAAGGCTCCCACCACACCGGGAGACCTCACCGAGGGAGTTTTCGCCGCGCTGGACCGGGTCATGGACGATCCGGCGGCCATCGCGTTCTTCGTCCACGGCACCACCCAGGGCCTCAACGCGCTGCTCGAACGCAAGGGCGCCCGGGTGCTGCTGCTGGCCGGACAGGGCAGCCGGGACGTCTACCAGATCGCCCGCGGCAACCGGGACCGCATGTTCGACCTGCGCTACCGCAAGCCCGCCCCGCTCGTGCCGCGCCAGGACGTCATGGAGGTCGGCGGCCGGCTCGACTGGCGGGGCGAGGAGCTGGCGCCGCTGGACGAGCGGGCCGTGCGGCGGGCGGCGCGCCGGGCCCGCGAGGAGGGGTTCGACGCGGTCGCCGTCTGCCTGCTCTTCTCCTTCGTCAATCCCGCCCACGAGCTCAGGGCCGGCGAGATCCTCCACGACGAACTCGGCGACGACGTCATGGTCGTGCTCTCGCACGAGGTGGCGCGCGAGTGGCGCGAGTACGAGCGGACCTCGTCCGCCGTGCTCGAGGCCTACACCGGCCCCATCGTCCGCCGTTACCTGGCCGGTGTCGGGCAGCGCTTCACCGAAAGGGGGCTCACCGTGCCGATCCACGTCATGCAGTCCTCCGGCGGCCTGGTCGACGCCGCCCACGCGACGCGCCACCCGCTGCAGACCCTGCTGTCGGGGCCGGTGGGCGGCACCATGGGCGGTGTCGCCGCCGCCCGGCTGCTCGGCCGCGACAACGTCATCTGCGTCGACATGGGCGGCACCTCGTTCGACGTGTCACTCGTCGTCGACGGCCGCCCCGACGTCAGCGCCGAGGCCCGCGTCGAAGGACACCCGGTGCTCATGCCGATCGTCAACCTGCACACCATCGGCGCGGGCGGCGGCTCCATCGCCTACCACGAGGCCGGCGCCCTGCGCGTCGGCCCCCGATCCGCCGGAGCCGACCCGGGCCCCGCCTGCTACGCCCGGGGCGGCACCCAGGCCACGGTCACCGACGCCAACGTGGCGCTCGGCCGGGTCGATCCCGCGTGGTTCGCCGGCGGCCTGATGACGCTCGACGTCGACGCCGCCGACACCGCCATCGCCACCCTGGCCGAGCAGCTCGGCCTCGACCCGCTCCAGCTCGCCGAGGGCATCTGCGCCGTCGCCAACGCCAAGATGGCCCAGGCCATCCGCACCCTCACCGTCGAGCACGGCATCGAGCCGCGCGAGTTCGCGCTGGTCGCCTTCGGCGGGGCCGGCGCCATGCACGCGGTGTTCATCGCCCGCGAGCTCGGCGTCTCCGAGGTCGTCATCCCGCGCATCCCCGGCGCGTTCTCCGCCTGGGGCATGCTCGAGGCCGAGGTGCGGCGCGACCTGACCCACCCGTACTTCCGGCCGCAGGACTCGCTCGACGGCGCGGACATGGCCCGTACCCTCGCGCGGCTGGAGGCGCGGGCGATCGACGCGCTCACCGGCCAGTCGGTCCCCGAGGACCGGCGCAGGGTCGAGCACGCCGTCGACATGCGCTACGAGGGCCAGGACTACACGCTCACCATCCCCCTGCGCGACGCCGACGAGCCGGCCGAGCCCGAGTTCCTGGCGGAGATCGCCGCCCGCTACGCCGAGGCCCACACCGCCCGCTACGGTCACGCGACTCCCGAGGCGCCGGTGGAGTTCGTCCTGCTGCGCAGCACCGGGTTCGGCACCTTCCCGCGCACCCGGGCCGCCCACGAGGAGCCGGGCCACACCACGCCCGCGCTCCGCGACGTCATCTTCGACGGCGAGGCGCACCGCACCCCCGTGCTGCGCCGCGCCAGCCTGACCGGCGAGTTCGCCGGCCCCGCGATCGTGGTCGAGGACACCGCGACCACGGTCATCCCGCCGGGCTGCCTCGCCACCGTCGACGACCACGGATTCCTCATCATCAAGGTGGACACCCCCCAATGATCGATCCCGTCACCACAGAGATCATCCGCTGCGCGCTCCTGCAGGCGGCCGAGGACATGAACACCACTCTCATCCGCAGCTCCTACACGCCCGTCATCTACGAGGCCAAGGACTGCGCCGTCGCCCTCCTGGACCGCGACCACAACGTGCTCGGCCAGTCGTCCGGCCTGCCGATCTTCCTCGGCAACCTGGAGGAGTGCACCCGCGAGACCGAACGCGTGCACGGCCGCGACGTGTGGCGGGAGGGCGACGTCTGGCTGCTCAACGACGCCTACATCGGCGGCACGCACCTCAACGACGTCACCGTCTACGGGCCGATCTTCGCCGGGGGCGAGCTGGCAGGGTTCGCCGCCTCCCGCGCCCACTGGCTCGACGTCGGCTCCAAGGACCCGGGCGGCTCCATGGACTCCACCTCCATCTTCCAGGAGGGGCTGCGGCTCGGCCCCGTCAAGGTGTACGCCGGGGGCGAGCCCTGCCGGGACCTGCACGAGGTGATCGCGAGCAACGTCCGCTTCCCCCACGCCACCCTCGGCGACCTGCGCGCCCAGATCAGCTGCGCCATGACCGGCCAGCGGCGGCTGCGCGAGATCGTCGGCCGCTGGGGCCTCGGCACCGTCCTGGCCGCCCGCGACGAGATCTTCGCCCAGACCGAACGCCTGGAACGCGCCGCCATCGCCGCCATCCCCGACGGCGTGTACGAGGCGTCCGGCCACCTCGACAACGACGGCATCGACCTCGGCACCCCGTTGCCCGTCACCGTCCGGATCACCGTCTCGGGCGAGTCGGTGCACGTCGACCTCACCGACTGCGCCGACCAGGCGCTCGGCCCGGTCAACTGCGGCGCCGCCCAGGCCGTGGCCGCGGTCCGCGTCGGCTACAAGCTGCTCCTGTGCGGCGACGTGCCGCTCAACGGCGGCTCGTTCCGGCCGCTGTCGGTCGAGACCCGCCCCGGCTCCATGCTGGCCGCCCGCTCCCCGGCCGCCTGCCAGTATTACTACTCCCACCTGGGCCTGCTCATCGACCTCGTGGTCAAGGCGCTGGCCCCCGTCCTGCCGGACAAGGCCGCGGCCGCCTCCTACGGCGACTCGCTGATCGTCCAGTTCGCCGGCACGGACCCGCGTACCGGCAAACTGTACGTCTCGCAGGAGGCGACGGTCGGCGGGTGGGGCGCCTGGGACGGCGGCGACGGCGAGACCTGCCTGATCAACAACGTCAACGGGTCCCTGCGCGACATGCCCATCGAGGTGCTCGAGACGCTCTACCCCGTCCGGGTCACCCGCTACGAGATCCGCCCCGGCACCGGCGGCGCGGGCCAGTGGCGAGGCGGCAACGGCGTCGTGCGCGAGTACGAGTTCAGCGGCGACACCTCGCTGTCCCTCTGGTTCGAGCGCTCCGTCACCCCCGCCTGGGGGCTGGCCGGAGGCGGCGCGGGCGCGCCGCCCCGGGTCACGCTCAACCCCGGGACGGCCGGCGAGCGCGAAATGCTCAAGGTCAACGCCCTGCCGGTCGGCGCCGGCGACGTGCTGCGCTGCGAGTCGGGCGGCGGCGGCGGCTACGGCCCGCCCGAGCGGCGCTCGGCCGAGGCCGTCGCCGACGACCTGGCGCAGGGCATGGTCACCCGCTGACCCCGCCCCAGCAGGTGGCGCGGCACCCGCTCGAAGGCGAACGCCTTTACTTTGTAGATTCAGTGCAGGATCACGTGGCAGGCCAGCTGGATGGCCAGCCGCGTGGCGGCGTCGTCCAGGTCGAAGCCCACGGCCTTGATCCGCTCCAGCCGGGTCGTCACCGTGTTGCGGTGCACGCCCAGCCGCTCGGCCGCCTTGAGCGCCCCTCCCTCGTCGAGCACGGCCGTCAGCGTCTCCAGCAGCGTGCCGTCCTTGTCGATGGCGAGCAGCGGCTGGAGGATCACGCCGGCGGGCGCCCGGAGGACCCCCGCGGGCAGCGCGCCGAGCAGCTCCGCCGGGCCCATCCGGTCGGCGCGCGCCACCGCGCCCCGCTCGGCCACGATCGCGGCCGCCTCGGCTCCGAGCAGGGAGTCCTCCATCGCTTCCAGGCTCTCCACCGTGGTGCCGATGCCGGCCGCGCTCGGCCACGGCAACGCCTCGACGCACTCCCTCAGCCGCTCGGCCAGGTCGTCGGGCGGCAGCGCCGACCAACCGGCCCAGCCCTCGCCCCGGCGCGTCACCGGCACCCGGCCCACGGTGGCCGCGATCACCGCCTGAGCGGCCAGCCCCTCCTCCGGCCCGGCCCGGCGGCCCCACGGCCGGACCAGGTAGGCGGTGAGCGGGCCGCGCACCGGCCAGCCCAGTGCCGCCGCCCGCGCCGCCGCGCTCTCCTGCTCGCCGGAGGCGCCCTCCTCTCTCGGCGGACGCCTCTCGATCAGGCGTACGGCCAGCGCCTCCTGCAGGGTGAAGTCGCGCGAGGCCGCCAGCCGGGCGGTGGCCGACCAGGCGGCCAGCGGCGCCACCGCCAGCCCCAGCACCGTGCGCACCACGGGCGGCCAGCCGGGTGAGCGCAGCGAGCCGTGCGCGACCAGCCTGCCCAGCAGGCCCCCCTCCTGGTCGGGCACCTCCACCTCGGCGAGCGCCGCCGGGCCGGCGGGACGCCCGCCCCCGCCCTCGGGAGGCTCGCGGTCCGGGAGGCGGCGGCCCGCGAGGTGCCGGCCGTAGCGGTCGAGGAAGGTCACCGACGCGCCCTGCAGCTCCGCGTTGAGCACCCCGAGCACCGCCCTGGCCGACGGCCCGGCCTCGGCGAGCCGCGTGGCGGCCCGGGCGACGAGCTGCATCCGGGCCGCCTCCGGCCGCGCCGCCGCCGACGCCACCCGGACCGCCGTGACCAGCGGGTCGTCCACGAAGATCAGCGTGACGCCGAGCCGTTCGGCCAGCACCGCCCCCGAGGCGGGGCTCAGCCCGCTCGACGGCGCGATCACGCAGGCCGCGGCCTGCTCCCAGGCCCGGCGCATGGCCATCTCCACCGCCCAGCCGCCGCTGGCCGCCGCGCCGACCAGCACCACCGCCGTGTGCGGCGCCACCGTCCCGAACGCCGACGGCTCGTCGACGATCCGCACCTCGTGCACCGGCTTCTCGCCCGTCCCGTACATCAGGGCCCCGGCCAGCGGCCCGGCGGTGACCAGCTCCGCCACCGTGACCGGCGCCTCCCAGCCGGCCTTCGGCGCGCTCACAGCACCAGCCCGAACGCTCGCGGGCCGCCCAGCTCCAGCCCTCGCTCCGTGTGCCACACCGGCGCCGCCTTCACCACGATGACCTCCACGTCCATGCCGGGAACCGCCCTGTCGACGTCCACCACCGCTCCGTCGCGGGTCGAGACCATGCAGATCTGGTCCGGCGTCGTCGCCACCACCGCGCCGTCCGCCAGGGCCAGCACGATCTCGTTGTACGCCTCCAGCCGCACCAGCCGCCGCAGCCCCTGCGACTCCTCCACCACGATGCTCGACGGCAGCGAGGGCAGCGACGGCCCGGTGTCACGGCGGGGGCTGCCCTCGACGGCCATGATCCGGCCCTCGCACAGGGTCCGCATCCCGAACGGCACGGCCGACGGCCGCGCCGACTCCGGCCGTCCGGCCTCCAGCAGCCGGCTGACCGTGCCGGCCACCTGCGCCCCGGCCAGGTCGCGGGCGCTCATCGGATAGCAGGCCGCCACCGCCCAGCCGCCCACCGCCAGCACCAGCGGGCGCAGCAGCTCCTCCACCCGGCCGGGCACGGTGTCCAGCAGCACCAGCTCTCCCGACGCGCCCGCCAGCGCCAGCGGCGCCGCGCCGATGCCGGCGAGCGTGAACGTCGTCTGCTCGACCAGCGGGAAGACCCGTCCCGTGCCGTCCCCGTCGACCAGCGGCACGTCCAGGGTGGCGGCGGCGATGAGCGGGATCAGCGCGTTCTCGGCGGCCAGGTTCAGCGCCACGACCGCGCCGACCGGCTCGCCCAGCCCCCGTTCCAGGGTTCGCACGGCGCCGGCCGGCTCGTCGCCGCCGGGCAGCTGCTCCGACAGCGCGATCATGGAACCGGCCAGGGTGACGGCCGCGCACCGGGTGCCGGGCGCCAGCTCGCCGGCGGCCACCAGCTCGACACCCTGCCCGGCCAGCGACCTGGCCCAGTCGAGGGTGAGCCTGAAGGACGACTCCGTGGCGCCGGTGGCGAACAGTCGCGACCCCGCGGCGTAGGCGGGCAGCTCCGCCAGGCCGATCCGGCGGCTCACGGCGTGGCCCCCGTCGCGGTGATCCGCGCCCAGTAGAGCCCGTCCGGCAGGAACGACAGGGGGTTGACCGCGGAGGCGGTGACCGTGGCCGAGCCGGGCGCCGCCCCCGCGCTGACGACCCGGGTCAGCGCCTCGTCCCTGATCTCCCGGAGCCTGCGGTCGAGCTCCTCGCCGCCCCGCGCCCGCACGATCCGCTCCACCTCGGCCACCGGGCCGGTGAGGGTCGCCCCGTAGGCGGCGGCGACGGCGTCCAGGTAGGCGGCCCGCTCCGGCCCGCTCCCGGCGTGTTCCCACCCCGGCGGGCCGCCGTCCCGGAGTGTCCCCTCGGGCGGGCCCGCGCCCGGAGACAGGTCGCCGGAGAGCGCGGCCCGGCCCCGGGCGGCGCTGGCCGTGCCGCCCAGACGGCAGACGAGCGGGGCCCGGCAGAAGTAGGTCGCCGACACCAGCCCGCCGGCCGTGCGGGCGAAGTAGATCGGCAGGCCCGGCAGCTCGCGGGCCGTCTCGTCGGCGATCCGGGCGGCCTGCGGCCGGAGCGCCGCGCTGCGGACCGTGTCCTCCTCCCGCTCCCGCAGCCCGGGGCGGCCGGACTCGTAGGACAAGGTGATCCGCGCCCCCGGCATCTCGGCCGCGATGATCTCCGCCACGGCCAGCTCGTGGTCGGGCACCGCGGGCGAGCCGGCCGCGGTGACGGCGAAGTCGGCCAGCCCGCACCCGGCCACGAAGCGGCGCACCGCCTCGGTGTCGAGCGGCGCCAGCTCCCGCCCGGTCAGCCGGTGGCCGCCGCACACGATCGTCGCCACGCCCGGCACCTCGGGCCGGCCGGCCATCGGCCCGAGCACCGCAGGGCACCGCCCCGCGACCCGGATCGCGGCCACCGGCGCCATCGGCGTCTCGGCGAGGTCCACCGCCACGCATGCGGCCCGCGCCCCCGCCCGGGCACGGTGGGCGCCGGACGCGACGATCGCAACGAGGGCTCCGTCCCGGACGACCACCGCCACCGGCGTGGGCCGTCCGAGCGCGACGCCGAGGATCACTCCAGCTCGCGTCCTTCGGTCTCGGGCAGCCGCACCGCCAGCAGCGCGGTGACCAGCAGGAACGCGTTGATGACCAGCATGGTCGCGGTGAACCCCGTGGCGCGGGCCAGCAGCGCGCCCACCGAGGACGGCGCGGCCGTGGTGGCGAGCAGTTGCGAGGCGGTGGCCCACGAGTAGCCGGTGCCGCGCAGGGCGGTCGGGTAGAGCTCGCCGTTCCAGGCGTTCCAGACGCCCCACGCGCCCAGGCTGAAGAACGGCAGCACG
Organism: Nonomuraea sp. NPDC048916; assembly: GCF_040649575.1. Classification (NCBI taxonomy): domain Bacteria; kingdom Bacillati; phylum Actinomycetota; class Actinomycetes; order Streptosporangiales; family Streptosporangiaceae; genus Nonomuraea; species Nonomuraea sp. NPDC048916. The sequence continues at coordinate 189,203 of NZ_JBEZFS010000004.1, read as the reverse complement.
AGGTCTCCGGCGAACAGTCCGGCCCTCGAGCCGGCGGTGGCGAACCAGAGGCCGCCCAGCACGGCGGCCACGATGTAGCACAGGAAGACCTTCCTGCGGCCGAAGCGGCCCGTCAGCAGCGAGGCGCTGACGTACCCGGGGATCATCATGAGCGCGGCCAGCCCCGCGAACCAGAGCGAGTCCGACAGGCTGAGCCCCCTGGTCTGCAGCAGGGTGGGCAGCCAGGTCTGCAGTCCCCAGTAGCCCCAGTTGAAGGTGAAGTTCAGCGCCAGCATGACCACGGTGATCCGGGCCAGGCCGCCGTGGAACAGGCCGAGCGGGTCGCCTGCCCGGCGCCGGGCCACGGTGAGGGTGACGCCGGCCCCGGCCTCTGGGCTGCCCAGCTCGCGCAGCACGGCCCGGGCCTCGTCCTGCCGGCCGCGGGAGGCCAGCCAGTAGGGTGACTCCGGCACCCACGCCCTGATCACGAACGCCCACAGCCCGGCCACCGCCCCCGCGACGACCACGGCCCGCCAGCCCAGCCGGCCGAGCGTCAGCGCGGCCCCGATCGCGATGAGCACGCCGATCGGCCAGCCGATCGACAGGCAGACCGTGGCCCGCCCCCGGTGTCTGGTGGGCACCAGCTCCAGGAAGTAGGGGAACGTGATCGTGTAGACCCCGGCCAGGGCCAGCCCGGACAGGGTGCGAAGGCCGACCAGGGCCGCCGCGCTGGGCGCGAAGGCCGAGGCGAGCGCGACCACGCCGTAGGCCAGCATCGACCAGAACGCGGTCGGCCCGCGCCCGATGCGGTCGGCCACCGGCCCCCACACGAGCACGCCCGGGATCATGCCGAGCGCCACGGCCGACAGCACCACGCCGACACCCACGTCGTCGAGGCCGAACCGCGCGCCGAGGTCGGCCTCGACGTAGATCAGCGCGAGCTGCTCCCACGACTCGATGACGAACGCGACGAACAGCGCGATCGCGATGAGCGTGTGCCGGCGGGTGAACGGCATCCGGTCGAACGCCGCCCCCATGGGCATGCTTCCCGCGCCCACGGACGTCATGAGCGCCCCGCGGCGGCGGGCGCGAAGTGAGGCCGCACGATGACCGCCCCCTTACGCTCAGCTGTGCGCAAGCTCCGCGGATGTGGCCGAGCGCCTGCGCCGTGCCCCGAGATTCCCCGAGATTTCAGCATAACCGCAGGTCATTTCGTGTCCCGGGCGCCTGTCCTCGAGGCATGGCGCTAATTACGGTCTGCCTTTACCGCGTAGATTCACGTTTTGTCTTCACAGATAGACCGATCTGAGGCTTACTGTGGGAGTCATGTCGGTGACGCCCCTGCGAGGAGGGGCCGCGCGTGAGGCGGAACTGCTCGGCGCGGTGCTCGACGTTCTGCGCGAGAGCGGCTACGACCGGTTGACCGTCGACGCCGTCGCGGCGCGCGCGAAGGCCGGCCGGCAGACCGTGTATCGCCGCTGGCCGACCAAGGCCGACCTGGTGGTGGCCGCGTTCGTCAAGGCGGTGTCGGCGCCGCCGAGCGCGCCCGACACCGGGGAGCTGCGCGGCGACCTGCTCGCCCTGATGGAGTCACTGCTCGACGAGCTGATACGCCTCGGCGACGTCATCGCGGGCCTGGTCGGCGAGACGCGCCACAACCCCGAGCTGGCGGTGGCCATGGAGCACCACTACGTCGCGGCCCGCCGCCGCATCGTCCTGGCGGTGTTCGAGCGGGCCTGGGAGAGGGGCGAGTTGTCCAGCAGCGCCGACACCGACCTGCTCTGGGAGGTGGGGCCGGCCACGCTGTTCTTCCGCGCGGTGGCCAGCGGCGAGGCGGTGAACTCCGAGCTGGCCCGCCGGATCGTCGACCACGTCGTGCTGCCGCTCGCCGCCGCCGGCAGGCAGCCCGGCTAGAGCTCGCGCCGCAGCTCGTGCTCCAGCTCCTCCAGCTCCGCTCCCCCGGCCATCAGCGCCGTGAGCTCCTGCCGGGTGATGTCGGCCTTGCCGTACTCGCCGAGGCTCGTCCCCCGGTTGAGCAGCAGGAACCGGTCTCCCACCGGGTAGGCATGGTGGGGGTTGTGGGTGATGAACACGACCCCGAGGCCGCGGTCGCGGGCCCTGGCGATGTAGCGCAGCACCACACCCGCCTGCTTGACGCCCAGCGCCGAGGTGGGCTCGTCGAGGATCAGCACCCGGGCGCCGAAGTGGACGGCCCGCGCGATCGCCACCGACTGCCGCTCGCCGCCCGACAGCGTGCCGACCGGCTGGTCGACGTCGCGGATGTCGATGCCCATCGCGCGCAGCTCCTCGCGGGCGACCCTCCTGGCCTTGGCCACGTCGAAGGCCAGGCCCTTGCGCGGCTCGGAGCCGAGGAAGAAGTTACGCCACACCGACATCAGCGGGATCATCGCCAGGTCCTGGTAGACGGTGGCGATCCCGCGGTCCAGCGCCTCACGGGGGCTGGCGAACCTCACCTCGGCGCCGTCGACCAGGAACGTGCCGGAGTCGTGCTGGTGCACCCCGGCGAGGATCTTGATGAGTGTCGACTTGCCCGCGCCGTTGTCGCCGAGCACGCAGGTGACCTGCCCCTCCTCGACGCCCATCGACACCTCGCGCAGCGCCAGCACCGAGCCGAAGGTCTTGCCGATGGCCCGCGTTTCGATGATCAATGCTTCACCTCCTCCGCGTAGCGCCTTACCAGCCGGTTGGCGAGCGTGGCCAGCAGCAGCATGGCGCCCAGGAAGAACTTGAACCAGTCGGCGTCCCAGCCGAGGAAGACGATGCCCTTGTCGGCCATGCCGAAGATGACCGCGCCGATCGCGGCCCCGATCGCGGAGCCGTACCCGCCGGTGAGCAGGCAGCCGCCGATGACGGCGGCGATGATGTAGATGAACTCCTGCCCGATGCCGATGTTGGCCTGCACGGACGTGTAGCGCAGCGCCAGGATCGAGCCGACCAGCCAGGCCGCGAACGCGGTCGTCATGAACAGCGCGATCTTGGTGCGGGCGGCGGGCACGCCGACCGCCCGGGCGGCCTGCTCGTTGCCGCCGACCGCGAAGATCCAGTTGCCGGCCCTGGAGCGCATCAGCACCCAGGTGGCCACGGCGGTGACCAGCAGCCACCACAGGATCGCCACCCGGAAGGAGGTGCCGCCGATCTCCACGCTCCCCGCGAAGATCGTGCGGGCCTCCTCGTAGCCCGAGGCCCTGCGCAGCCCGCTGACCTGCACGGTGCCGGTCAGCGCCTTGGTGACGCCGAGGTTGAGGCCCTGCAGCATGAGGAACGTGCCGAGCGTGACGATGAAGCTGGGCAGCCTGGTCCTGGTCACGATCAGGCCGTTGAGGAACCCGACGGCCAGCGCCACGACGAGCCCCACGAGCATCGCCGTCCACACGTCGAAGCCGTAGCGGGTGGCCAGCGTGACGAGGATGAGCCCGGTGGTGCCGGTGAGCACGCCGGCCGACAGGTCGAACTCCCCGCCGATCATCAGCAGCGCGATGGCGACCGCCATGATGCCGAGGGTCGCGGCCGGGTCGAGCCAGTTGGCGACGCCGTCGAGCGAGCGGAAGACCTCCGACTGGCTCGCGAAGAACGCGAAGACCACGATCAGCCCGACGACCGCGCCCAGCTCGGGCCGGATCAGCAGCCGGCGCAGCAGGCCGACGCCCGCGACCCGTTCGTCGGCCCGCCCGGCGACGCCGGTCACGCCGCCTCTCCGGCACCGCTCATCGCGTGCCCGCCTCGGCCAGCTTGGCCACCTGGTCGGCGGTCTCCTTGGTGACGAAGCCGGGCCCGGTGTTGACCGGCAGGCCGCCGCCGACGGTGTTGAGGTTGGCCTTGTACAGGTGCAGGAACGTGATGGGCAGCCAGCCCTGAAGGTATTGCTGCTGGTCCACGGCGAACAGGACGTCGCCGTCCTTGATCGCGCTCACCACGTCGGCCGACAGGTCGAAGGTGGCGAGCCTGGCCTGCGATCCCGAGTCCTTGATGGCGTCCCTGGCGGCCACGGCGATCGCCGGGTTGAGCGCGAGCACGCCGTTGACCTGCTTGTCCGACTGCAGCTTGGCGGTGACCTTGGACGTCACGTCGGCCAGGTTGCTCACGTCGACCTGCAGCCGCTCGACCGTGCCGCCGAGTCCCTGCTCGGCGCCCTTGCACCGTTGGTCGAGGCCGATGTTGCCGGCCTCGTGGATCACGCACAGGAGCTTGGTGACGCCCGCGGCCTTGAGCTGCTCGCCGGCGCCCCGCCCGGCCACGTCCTCGGACTGGCCGACGTGGGTGATCGCGCCGAGCGCCTTGGAGGAGTCGGCCCCGGAGTTGATCGTCACTACCGGGATCTTGGCGGCGACGGCCTTGCCGACGGCTTCCTTGAGCGCGTCGGGGTTGGCCAGGGAGATCACGATGCCGTCCACCTTCTCCGACACCGCCTGGTCGATGAGCTGCGACTGCCTGCCCGGGTCGCCGTCGCCCTGGTAGGTGACCGTGGCGCCGTACTGCTTGCCGGCGGCCTCCGCGCCGTTCTTGACCACGTCCCAGAAGGCGTCGCCGGGCGCGCCGTGGGTGATGACGGCGAAAGTGGCCGCATTCGCCGAGGCCGGGCCGGCCGGCGACGCGCTCTCGGCGGCGGGTTCTCCCGAGGAGGAGCAGCCGGCCAGCGTCAGCGCGCCCAGCAGGGCCAGCACGATCGGGGTATGTCTCATCGGATACCTCCAAGACCAACGGGCTCGCCCTAGGTCTACCCCAATGCCCCTTCTTTGTATAGACATGCGGACTAATGGCGACATTTCGATCAGGTTTCATCGTGACGTCAGGACATAGAGACGTCCGGCGGCATCCTCAGCACACAGAACGGAATTGTATGTTCCGATATGCTGATCGGTATGACGACTGCACCCATGAGCGGCCGCAAGGCGCAGGCCGCGCGTAACGACGAGCTGATCCTCCAGGCGGCGCGAGCGGTCTTCACCGCCGATCCCGGCGCCCCGATCGCGGCCGTGGCCGAGCGGGCAGGCGTGGGGATCAGCGCACTTTACCGCCGATATCCGAGCAAGGAGGCGCTGTTGCAGAAACTCTGCGGAGACGGCCTCAAACTCTACGTCACGGTCACGGAGCGAGCGCTCGCCGACCGGGGGGATCCGTGGGAGGCGTTCGCCGGCTACATGCGCGGGATCGTCGACGCCGACACCAGCTCCCTGACGATCAGCCTCGCCGGCACCTTCCAGCCCACCGAGGAGCTCTACCACGACTCCGCCCGGGCCTCCGACCTGGCCGTTCAGGTCCACGCGCGGGCCGTGGCGGCCGGCGTGCTGCGGCCGGACGTGACGGTCGCCGACATCGCGCTGCTGTTCGAGCAGCTCGCCTCGGTCAAACTGGGCGACGAGGAGCGGACCGCGGAGTTGCGGCACCGCTACCTCGCCCTGGTGCTCGACTCGCTGCGGCTGCCGGCCGCCCACCGCCCGCTGCCCGGACCACCGCCCGAGGACGACGAACTGCAGACCCGCTGGGCTCCGTGACCCCGTCTCTCCGGCGGCTATCCGGCGCCGAGCCGCTCGGCCAGGGCGACCGTACGCCGCGCCCTGGCCACGATCGGCGCGTCCACGAAACGCCCGTCGGGCAGGGCGACGGCTCCCCTGCCGTCCCGCTCGGCCGCTTCGGCGGCCTCGACGATCTCGGCGGCCCGGGCCGTCTCCTCCTCGGTGGGGGTGAACGCCCTCCTGATCACCGGGAGCTGGCGGGGGTGGATCGCGGTCCCGCCGAACATGCCGAGCCCGCGTCCCGCCGCGCACGAGGCGAGCAGGCCCTCCTCGTCCCGCACATCCGGGTAGACGGACATGGGCACGGGCGGCAGGCTCGCGGCGGCCGCGGCGAGCACGACGTTCAGCCTGATCTGGTTCATCGCGGACTCAGCGGTGACCGACAGCTCGGCGGCCAGGTCCTGCTCGCCGAGCGCGACCCCGGCGACCCGCGGATGCGCGGCGATCTCGGCCGCGCGCACGACGCCCGCGGCCGACTCCAGCAGCGCGTGCACGGGCACCCGCACGCCCTCCAGCGCGCCGAGGCTCCCCGCCGACTCGACCTTCGGCAGCCGGACCGCGTCGAGGCCGGGCAGCCCGCCGAGCTCGGCCAGGTCCGCGAGCCCCCGCGGCGTGGCCAGGTCGTTGACCCGCACGTGCACCGCCACCCCCTCCCGGCCGGCACGGTCGCGCAGGAAGGCGGCCGCGTTGGCCCGGGCCTCGTCCTTGCGCGCGGGCACCACGGCGTCCTCCAGGTCGATGATCACCACGTCCGCGCCGGAGCCGGCGGCCTTGGCGAACCGCTCGGGCCGGTCACCGGGAACGTAGAGCCAGGTGACGGGCACCCGGCCGGCGGGCGCGGTCACGCCACGACTCCCTGCTCGCGCAGCTCGGCGATCTCCGCCGGGCCGTAGGACAGCTCGCCGAGCACCTCGTCGGTGTCGTGGCCGAGGCTGCGGCCGGGCCAGCGCACCTCGCCGGGCGTGTCCGACAGGCGGAACAGCACGTTCTGCACGGTGACCTCGCCGAGCTCCTCGTCGGGCAGCTCGATGAAGGTGTCCAGGGCGGCGTACTGCGGATCCTTGGCGATGTCGCTCACGTCGTAGATGGGGGCGACCGCGGCCTCGGCCTCCTCGAAGCGGGCGATGACCTCGTCGGCGTCACGCTCGGCGATCCAGCCGGCGACGGCCCCGTCGAGCTCGTCGGCGTGCCGCACGCGGCCGGCGCCGGTGGCGAACCACGGCTGCCCGACCAGGTCCGGCCGGCCGACGAGGGTGACGACCCGCTCGGCGATGGGCTGGGCGCTGGTGGAGATCGCCAGCCAGCGGCCGTCGCGGGTGCGGTAGGTGTTGCGGGGCGCGTTGCTGCTGGACCGGTTGCCGGTGCGCTCGGGCACCACGCCGAGCGCCCGGTAGGCGGTCATCTGCGGGCCGAGCAGACCGAGGATGGGCTCGATGATCGCCAGGTCGACGACCTGGCCGCGGCCGGTCGCCTCGCGGGCCCGCAGCGCCACCATGATCGCGTACGACATCGCCAGCCCGGCGATGCCGTCGGCCAGGGCGAGCGGTGGCAGCGTGGGCGGGCCGTCGGGCTGGCCGGTCATGGCCGCGAACCCGCTCATGGCCTCGGCCAGCGTGCCGAACCCCGGCCGCCTGGCCATCGGGCCGAACTGCCCGAATCCGGTCATCCGCCCCACGATCAGCCGGGGGTTGAGCTCCAGCAGGTCCTCGGGCGCCAGCCCCCAGCGTTCCAGCGTGCCGGGGCGGAAGTTCTCGATCAGCACGTCGGAGCGCCCGGCCAGGCGGCGCAGGATCTCCTGGCCCTCGGCGCGCGACAGGTCGACCGCGGCGGCGCGCTTGTTGCGGGCCAGCGTCTTCCACCACAGCCCCACCCCGTCGACGGCGGCGCCGTGCCCGCGCGAGGGGTCGCCGCGCCGGGGGTGCTCGATCTTGATCACGTCGGCGCCGAAGTCGCCGAGCATCATCGCGGCGGACGGACCGGCGAACAAGGTCGCGGCGTCGATGACCCGGAGGCCGGCGAGACTCATCATGAGTATGTAACTTATAAGAAATATGTCATAGGTCAATCCCGGACATGCGGGACACTGGACACCATGCCGACCAACGAGCCCCGGCCGCCGATGAGCAAGGCCGACTACGTCTACACCGTGCTGCTCGACGAGATCCGCACGGCCAGGATCCCCGGCGGGACGGCGCTGCGGGCCGGTGCGCTCGCCCGGCGGCTCGGGGTCTCGGTGACCCCCGTCCGCGAGGCGCTGAGACGGCTCGAGAAGGACCGGCTGATCAGCTACGAGGCGCACCACGGCGCGACCGTGGTCGATCTGGGCGACGACGCGCTGGAGGAGTTCTACGGCCTGCGCGCCGTGGTCGAGGGCCTGGGCGCCCGGCTGGCCGCCGCCCGGATCACCGCCGCCGAGCTCGACTGGCTGCGCGAGCTGCACGCCTCGATGGCCGAGGACGCCCGGCAGGGCAGATACGACCGGCTCGGCGAGCAGAGCAGGCACTTCCACCTGCGCATCGCCGACATCGGCGGCCCCGCCTTCCTCGGCCAGCACGCCAGGGCGGTGCGCAACAGCTTCCCGGTGCCCGCCGAGGCCTCACTCTGGCTCGACCGCGACCAGGTCGGGCTCCAACTGCGGGCGCACGAGCGGATCCTGGCCGCCCTGGCGGCGTCCGACGGCTCGGCCGCCGAACACCTCATGATCGAGCATGTGCGGCGGGCCGGAGACTACCGCAAGGCCCAGTGAACGGCGTGCCGGTGGTGGGCGAGCGGCGCGCGGCCCGCGCCGGCGCCGGTCCGCTCGCTCATCCGGAGGGCCTCACGGCCGGCATCCCGCCGGTCAGGCGTAGAGGGCCGCCCGGACGTCGCTCAGGACGTCGGGGGTGAAGTCGGCCCGGAAGGACGCCAGCGACAGCCGCGCGAACGCCTGGTGGTGCTCCTCGGCCTGGCGCGGGTCGTCGATCAGCAGCGGCCCGCAGAGCAGGTGGAGAACGAGCAGGTCGGGCCGATCGCGCTCCGGGAAGCGCAGCAGCGTGAACGGCGGGCCCTGGTAGAGGTGACCGGTCTCGGCGGCGGGCCGGGCCACCTGCACGGCGACGTTCGGCTGCTTGGAGGCCAGGGCGAGCGCGTCGAGCTGCTCCAGCCGGTCCTCCGGCCGGGGCAGCGGCGGGTCCTCGATCGCCTTGCGGTCGAGGACGGCCCACAGGTGCGGTCCGCCGGCCCGTTCGAGCAGCCGTTGCCTGCGCATGACGAGGCCCGCTCCGTCGTCGATCCGCTCGGGCGGGGCGCCGGGCCGCCGGGCCGCGCGCACGGCGGCCTCGGCGTAGGCGCGGGTCTGCAGCAGCGGCGGCACGCACTGCGGTCCGTAGGTGTAGATGACCGCGGCGTGGTCCTCCTGCGCGGCGAACGCGGCCAGCCCGAGCGGCACCTCGGGCGTGTCGAACCAGCCCGGCGCCCGCTCGCCCCGCAACAGCGAGAGCACGTGCGCCTGCTGCAACCGGTCGGGCACGCCGTACAGCTCCAGCAGGGTCCGGGTGGTCGACTCGCGCGCCGCGACGAGGCCGTGCTCGATGCGGTAGATCGTCGACGTGTTGAGCCCGGCCGCCCGCGCGGCGGCCTTCATGGACAGGCCGCGGGCTCGCCGCAGAGCCGCGAGCCGGGCCGCCACCGAGATCGAATGCATGCGTGCCGCCACCATCGTGGATGAAAGAGGACGATGAACGAAAACTCCGACTTGACCAGCAATGTTGCACGTTTTTGACCTTGTGATGCACGATGTCATCTTGCGATCAAGGCAGCCTAATGCAGACGCCGACCACGAAGGGCGGAAGCCGTGGCCTACAGGTGGACGCTGCACCCGGACTACCGGACTCCTCCGGTTCCCACGTGTGAGGGCGTCCGCCCCGGGCCGTGGCGCCACCCCGAGGGCCAGGTGATGAACGGCGTCTACGAGCGGATCCGTCCGGGCGGGCGCTCGGAGGTCGTGACGATCTGGTACGGCTACGCGCTCAGCCACTGGGGCGGCCCGCGCATGCCGCGCTTCAGCAGCCCGCTGGTGTCGGCCTGGAACCCGGTGCTGGCCCAGGGGCTGTCGGCCGATCCCGGGGCGCCCACCCCCTACCTCGACGAGTGGTGGTGCGACCGGTGGATCGCCGAGGCGCTGCTGTACGGCCGCAAGCCCTACGGCACGTTCACGCTGCCGGCCGGCGAGGCGCTGCGGTGGATCGCCGAGAGCGGCGGCACGGCCCTGGTCTACCGGGCCGAGGCCGTCACCGACGGGCTGATCCGCGTGGTCGCGGGAGCGGTGGAGCCCTACGGGCGGCTGTTCGACGTCGACGCGCTGATCGCCGACTACCAGGAGGCGCTGCCCGACGAGCTGGCCGAGCCGGAGGTGGCGGCGCTGCGCTCGCTGCGGGCGTGCTCCCCGGCCCTGCGCTACGTGCTCTGCGGGGCGTCGCGGCGGGAGTTCAGGCGGTCGCCGCGGTCCGTGCGCGGGCTCACCCTCGGCTACCCGCCGCACGAGACCGCGGCCCGCATCCTCGCCGACGCGGCTGGCAGTATGGGACGGTGACCAGAGGCATCCTGTTCGACCTCGACGGCACCCTGCTCGACCACCGCGCGGCCGCCAACACCGCGATCACCGCCTGGATGTCCGGCCGGGCGCCGGGCCATCCCCGGCTGGACGAGGCGGCCGGGGTGTGGACGGCGCTGGAGGAGCCCCATCTGGCGGCGTGGCAGCGCGGTGAGTGCTCGTGGGAGGACCAACGCCGCCGCCGCATCCGCGAGTTCTGCCTGGAGATCGAGATCACCGTGCCGGGCGACCTCGACGCGGCGTTCGCCGCCTTCGTCGAGCACTACCGGCGCGGCTGGGTCGCCTACCCCGACGCGGCGCGGGCGGTGGCGGCCCTCGACGGGTTCCGGCTGGGGGTGCTCACCAACGGCACGCAGGAGATGCAGGAGGCGAAGGTCCGGGCGATCGGGCTCGGCGGGCTGGTCGGGCCGGTGCTGACCGGCGAGGTGCTCGGCTCCTTCAAGCCGCTGGCCGCCAGCTACACCGGCGCGGCCGCGGCGCTCGGCCTCGCCCCCGAGGAGGTGCTGCTGGTGGGCGACGACGTGGACAAGGACGTGACGGGCCCGGCGGTCACCGGGATGCGCTCGGTCTGGCTCGACCGCCACGGCACCCGGCCGGCGCCCGCCGGGTTCCCCCGCATCACCTCGCTCGCGCAGCTGCCCTCGCTCGTCGGCCGGGCCTGACCAGGTGACCGGGGAGGTCGGCCCGCTCCCCGGCCGCCCGTCATCGCCGGGTCACCCGGTCAGGGAAGTCGCGGTTCGTGGTCATATTTGTCAGGACATTCTGACCTCGGTTAATCTGATCAGCATGACCGCGAACCTGGCGATCGACCTGGACCGATCCAGCCCCGTGCCGCTCTATTTCCAGGTGGCCGAGCAGATCGCCGAGGCGATCCGGCGAGGGGACCTGGTGCCCGGGTCCCGGCTGGACAACGAGATCCTGCTCGCCGACAAACTGGGCCTGTCACGGCCCACGATCCGCCAGGCCATCCAGTACCTCGTCGACAAAGGGCTGCTGGTGCGCAAGCGAGGCGTCGGCACCCAGGTGGTGCACGGCCAGGTCAAACGCTCGGTCGAGCTGACCAGCCTCTACGACGACCTGCGCCGCGCGGGCCAGGAGCCCGCCACCCAGGTCCTCAGCCTGGAGGCGCGCCCCGTCGAGGAGGAGATCGCCCCCATCCTCGGCGTCGAGCCCGGCACCGAGGTGCTCTACCTCGAACGCCTCCGCTTCGCGGCCGGCGAGCCGCTCGCCCTGCTGCACAACTGGCTGCCGCTCGGGCTCGCCCAGCTCACCTCCGCCGACCTCGAGGGCCGCGGCCTGTACGAGCTGCTGCGCGGGGCGGGCGTGCGGATGCGGGTCGCCAACCAGCGCATCGGCGCCCGGGCGGCCACCCAGGCGGAGGCCAGGCTGCTGGACGAGCGGCGCGGCGCCCCCCTGCTCACCATGATCCGCACCACCTACGACGACCAGGGCAGGGCGGTCGAGCACGGCTCACACGTCTACCGGGCCTCCCACTACTCCCTGGAAGTCACCCTCATCGAGCGCTGAGACCCACACCGCGCTCCGGGGCAGCTCGATCCAGGCCAGTGCCCGGTCGCCGGCCCGCCACAACCGGGTGGGCCATTATCCCGGCATGCCCCGCGGACAGCCGGGATCACGGCCGGGTGTCCCCATCGCCGTCCCGGTGGGGCGTCGTGGAGCCGCCGGCCGGGGGGCTCAGCCCGCCGCCGCGCGGACCGCCGCCTGGGCGGCGTCGCGCAGCCGGGCGTGCAGGTCGGCGTTCGCCTCCCGGTCGGTGCGGACCTCCACCACGCGCGGCCCCTCGCCTCTCAGCGCCTTGGGCAGCTCCGTGATCTCCTCCACCCGGGTGTAAGGGGTGCCGGTCGAGGCGGCCACGTAGCCGAGGTCCACCCCGTGCGGCGTGCCGAAGACCCGCTCGAACGGGTCGCGGACCCCCGCCTGCGGCAGCAGCGAGAAGATCCCGCCCCCGTCGTTGTTGACCACCACCAGGCACAGGTCGGGCCGGGGCTCGCGGGGGCCCAGGATGAGGCCGTTCTGGTCGTGCAGGAACGACAGGTCTCCCATGAGCGCGAAGGACGGCCCGTTGTGCGCGAGCGCCGCCCCCATGGCCGTCGAAACCGCGCCGTCGATGCCCGAGGCTCCCCGGTTGGCCAGCAGCCGCAGCCCGCGCCGGGGCCGCATCGCCTGGTCGAGGTCGCGGATGGGCATCGAGGAGCCGGCGAACAGCAGGGCCCCGTTGGGCAGCGCCTCCACCAGGTCACGGGCCAGCCGGGGCTCGGTCGTCCCCGACATGTCGAGCAGCTCGTCCACGGCCGTCCGGGCGGCGAGGTCGGCCTGGCGCCAGGCGTGCAGCCAGCTGTCGTCGCCCGACGCCACGGGGATCTCCACCGCCTGCGCCACCTGGGTGGCCGAACGGGTGGGGTCGGGCCAGCGGTCGAGGTCGGTGGCCACCACGATGTGCTCGCCGGCCCGCCTGAGCCACGACAGCAGCGGCCGTGAGAGGCCGGGGCGGCCGAGCGTGACCACCACGTCGGGCTCGTGGGCGTCGGCGAACTCGGGGGTGCCCAGCAGGTAGTGGTAGGTGGAGACGGCATGGTCGCCGTAGCGTCCGCCGCCGTTCGGCTCCGACAGCACCGGCCAGCCGGCCATCCCGGCGGCGGCGACGTAGCGGCGGACGTTGGCCGCGCCGTCGCCGACCACGAGCACGCCGCGCCTGGTCGGCGGGAGGTGCAGGGCGACGGGCGGGGGCGCGACCCGGGTGCGCACCCAGGGGCCGCTCTCGGCCCCGTCGAGCGGCTCGCACCACTTGGTGTCGCCGTCGGGGATCAGCGGCTCGCGGAAGGCCAGGTTGAGGTGCACGGGACCGGCTCCGGCGGGCCCCAGGGCGCGCTGGTAGGCGCGGCAGGCCAGCGAACGCCAGTAGGCCACCTGCCCCGGCCGCTCCTCGGGCACGCCGACCTCGGCGAACCAGCGGATGGCCGGGCCGTACATCTTGATCTGGTCGATCGTCTGGTTGGCGCCGGTGCCGCGCAGCTCGGGCGGGCGGTCGGCGGTGAGCACCAGCAGCGGCACGCCCGACTCGGCGGCCTCGATGACGGCGGGGTGGAAGTTGGCGGTGGCCGTGCCGGAGGAGCAGATCAGCGCGACCGGCCGCTCGGAACGCCGGGCCAGCCCGAGCGCCAGGAACGACGCCGACCGCTCGTCGATGCGCACGTGCAGCCGCACCCGCGACTCGGCGTGCAGCGCCAGCGCGAGCGGGGCCGAGCGCGAGCCCGGGGCCAGCACGACGTCGGTCAGGCCGCAGCGCACCAGCTCATCGACCAGAACCGTGGCCAGCGCGGTAGCGGGGTTCACAGTGACGCCTCCTGCATCCGGCGAAGCCACGACGGAGATTCGATCTCAAATGCCGACAAATGCTCATAATTTACGTCAGGACGCCGTACGGCCAGCCGCCCGTCCACGGGCATCAGGGAGTCGGCCACGACGTCTCCCGACAGCAGCGACATCGTGCCGAGCCCGCACGCGTAGGGCAACTCGGGCAGCGCGGCGGCCAGCGCGACCCCCGCGGCCAGCCCCACGGAGGTCTCCACGGCGCTCGACACCACGGCGGGCAGCCCGCACGCCTCGACCACGCGCAGCGCCTCCCGCACCCCGCCGAGCGGCTGCACCTTGACCACGGCGATGTCGGCCGCCTCCGCGGCCCTGACCCGCAACGGATCCTCGGCCCGCCGGATGGACTCGTCGGCGGCGATCGGCACGTCGCAGGCCCGCCGCACCGCCGCCAGCTCGTCGAGCGTGGCGCACGGCTGCTCGGCGTATTCGAGGTCGAAGCGGTCGAGCTCCTTCAGCCGCCGCACCGCCTGGCCGACGTCCCAGGCGCCGTTGGCGTCGACGCGGAGCCGCCCCGAGGGGCCGAGCGCGTCACGCACCGCCTCCACCCTGGCCAGGTCGTCGGCGAAGCTCTGGCCCCGCTCGGCCACCTTGACCTTGGCCGTGCCGCAGCCTGAGCCCCGCACCAGGTCGAAGGCCTGTTCGGGGCCGACGGCGGGCACGGTCGTGTTGACCGGGACACTGTCGCGCACCGGCGCCGGCCAGCCTTCGAAGGCGGCCTCGCGGGCGCAGGCCAGCCAGCGGGCGCACTCGCGCGGGCCGTACTCGGGGAACGGCGAGAACTCGCCCCACCCGGCCGGACCGTGGAGCAGGAGCCCTTCCCTGACGATCTGCCCCCGGAAGCGCGTGCGCATCGGAATCCGGAAGACCACGGGAGAACGCGTCACGACCCTCCCAGCGCCTCTGTCCGACCTTGTCGCCACTAACCTTACGAGCATGCCGAGCAAGCCGTCGCATCCGGATCGTCCGTTGCATGCCGTTGTGCAGCCGCCCGGTGCCGAGCTGTTCGCGGCGATCCGCGATGCCTTGTCCGGCGAAGGGCCGGCGATCCTGCCCCTCTCCCCCGATCACGCCGGGGCCGCGCTCGACACCCTGCGCCCCACCCACGTCGACGGCGTCCGCCGGGCCGGCGGCGAGGGCGTGCCCGCCGACGTGGCCGTGGTGATCGCCACCAGCGGCAGCACGGGCGCCCCCAAGGGCGTGCAGCTCTCGGCGACCGCGCTGCGCGCCTCGGCCGCGGCGTCGCTGCGGCGGCTCGAGGCGGCCAAGGGCGAGCGCTGGCTGTGCTGCCTGCCGCCTTCCCACGTGTCCGGGCTGCAGGTGCTGGTCCGCGCCCTGCTGAGCGAGACCGAGCCGGTCGTCCACCCTCGGTTCGACCCCCGGCGGGTGCTCGACTCGGGCGCCGACCATGTGTCGCTGGTGCCCACGCAGCTGCACCGGCTCGTCGAGCTGGGCGCCGACCTGTCGGTGTTCCGGACGATCCTGCTCGGCGGCGCCGCCCCGCGCCCCGGCCTGCTGGCCGAGGCCCGCGAGCTAGGCGCGCGGGTGGTCACGACCTACGGCATGAGCGAGACCTGTGGCGGCTGCGTGTACGACGGCCAGCCCCTTTACAATGTAGATCTGAAAGTCGGCGACGACGGGCTGATCCGCATCGCCGGCCCCGTGCTGTTCTCCGGCTACCGCTCCGGCGAGCGGGCCCCCCTCGACGGCGGCTGGTTCGTCACCTCCGACCTGGGCGAGCTGCACGCGGGCCGGCTGCGGGTGCTCGGGCGCGCCGACGACGTCATCAACACCGGCGGCGAGAAGGTGGTGGCCGGCGCGGTCGCGGGCGTCCTGGGCGAGCATCCCGCGGTCGCCGACGTGGCCGTGGTGGGGCGGCCCCACCCCGAATGGGGCGAGGTCGTCGTCGCCGTCGTAGTGCCCGCCGATCCCGCCACCCCGCCCACGCTCTCCCAGCTGCGCGCCTACTCCAGCGACCGCCTGCCGGCCTACGCCGCGCCGCGCGAGCTCCGGCTGACATCCCGGTTGCCCCTGCTCCCCAACGGCAAGACCGATCTCGTACGGCTAAGGTCAGGAACCTGACGGATCGCGAATGCGTCATAGTGGTGAGGAGCGCACGAAGGGAGCCTTCATGAACCAGTCCCGCAAGATGTGGGCATCCGCGGCGGTCGTCGGCGTGATCGTCGTCGGCGGCGTCTCGATCGCGGCTGCCGCCTCGGCGGGCAGGCTCGAACAGGTCGGCAAGGAGACCAGAGCAGTGGTCGAGAAGGCGTCACCCTCCGGCGGGCCCGTGTCCGACCAGCTGACGGAGCTGACCTCCTCCCCCGCGCCGAGCGACGACGTCGTGGTGTCGAAGGAGGTCAACCCCGACCCTGACGCGGTCAGCGACTACTGGACCGAGGACCGCCTGGAAGACGCCCAGCCCATGCCGATGCCCGAGGTCAAGCCCGGTGAGATAGTCATCGGGGAGTAGACTCTGAGGGGTGGGTCGCCTTCGGGCGGTCCGCCCCCTTTTTCATTTCCGTGGGAACAAATCAGACTATAGGGCGTTATTGATACTGGTGCGCTGAGCGGCCGGGCCGCCCCACCACAACTGCCTGACTCGCTTCTAATCCGTATGGAGGAGGTGTCCTCATGCCCCGATCCGCCGTGGCGACCCCGCCCGCGACCCTCGACCAGCTCCTTGACCGAGGGCGAGCACAGGGTCACCTCTCCCTGACGGAGCTGCGTGGCGCGTTCGCCGAGGCCGGGATCAGCCCCGCCGACGGCCGGTCGATCCTGCGCGAGCTGACCGACGCCGGCGTCAGCCTGGCCGCGGAGGACGAGCCGTCTCCAGGCACGCCCGCGAAGAAGACCACCAGGAAGACCACCACCAAGCGGACGACCAAGGCGAAGTCTACCGGCTCCCGCTCCACCGGCGCCAAGAACGAGCCACAGGTCCCTCCCCAGGGCGACGTCTCCGGCAAGACCGCCGACGAGGCCGAGCCCGACGTGGCCGCCATGAACGCCGAGGAGGCCGAGCTGGAGAGCGAGAGCATCGACCTCGACGACAACCAGTCGGTCATGGGCGACTCGGTGCACACCTACCTCAAGTCGATCGGCCGCCGGACCCTGCTGACCGCCGCCCAGGAGGTCGAGCTGGCCAGGCGGATCGAGGCCGGCCTGTACGCGGAGTACAAGCTGGAGACCGGCACCGACCTGTCCCTGGCCGACCGCGAGGACCTGCGGATGGTCGCCGCGGACGGCAAGGAGGCCAAGAACCACATGCTGGAGGCCAACCTCCGGCTCGTCGTCTCGGTCGCCAAGAAATACACCGACCGCGGCATGTCGCTGCTCGACGTGGTCCAGGAGGGCAACCTGGGCCTCATCCGGGCGGTGGAGAAGTTCGACTACACCAAGGGCTTCAAGTTCTCCACGTACGCCATGTGGTGGATCAGACAGGCCATCCAGCGCGGCTTCGCCGACTCCGCCCGCACCATCCGGCTGCCGGTGCACGTGCTGGAGATGCTGTCCAAGCTGTCGCGCATCGAGCGCGACATGCACCAGCGGCTGGGCCGCGAGCCCACTCCCGAAGAGCTCGCCGTCGAGCTGGACAAGACGCCCGACCAGATCGAGGAGCTGCTGCGCACCAGCCGCCAGCCCATCTCGCTGAACGCGACGATCGGCGAGGACGGCGAGACCACCATCGGCGACCTCATCGAGGACGTCGACTCGCCCGAGGCGTCGGAGATCGTCGACCGCCAGCTGCTGGGCGACCAGCTGCGCGGCGTGCTCGACAACCTCTCGCCCCGCGAGTCGAAGATCATGGCTCTGCGTTTCGGCCTGGTGGACGGCAAGCCGCACACGCTCGACGAGATCGGCAAGCACCTCGGCCTGACCCGCGAGCGCATCCGCCAGCTCGAGAAGGAGTCGCTGTCCAAGCTGCGCCACCCAAGCAACACCCGCCCGCTGCTCGACTGGGCCAGCTGACCCGCGAGAAAGCCCCGGCCACCAGGCCGGGGCTTTCCTCTTTTCCGGTCGCTAGAAGGACGGCACCAGGTAGGGCACCCGCGGGACGCCCGACAGCCGGTTGTCCTCGCGCAGCGTGCGCAGCCGCTCCACCTCGGCGGTCCACATGGCCCCGGCGGGCGTCGCCCTGGCCTTGCGGCGGGCGATGCGGTCGTCGTAGGACGCGACTCCGAACGTGGCCCGCTGCCCGGCCTCGGCGGCCCGCAGCGCCTCAGTCAGCGCCCTGTCGAACGCCAGCCCCGCGCCGCGCAGCTCGACCTCGTCGGCGTCGCCTGCCCGCAGCTCGCGCAGGACCTGCTCGACCTGCCTCGCCTTCTCCAGCAGCTCGGGGTAGCTCTTGGAGATCTCCAGGTCCGCGTGGTAGCGGACCTCGGCCTCGCGGCTCACCCGCGGACGGAAAAACGCCATCGACTCTGCCCCTTCGCCCAACGGCTCATTACCGCGACCAGGGTACGCCGTCCGGCGACACGCCCAGTAATCGGACCGGCGCGACGTCCTTTACATAGTAAGATGATCTCCATGCCCGCCAAGAGACCGCCCGTCCCCCTGTCCCGTGAGCGCATCATCGAAGCCGCGCTGCACATCGCCGACACCCAGGGGCTGCGCCGGCTCACCATGCGCAGACTCGGCGACGCCCTCCAGGTCGAGGCGATGGCCATCTACCACCACCTGCCGAGGGGCAAGGAGGCGCTGATGGACGCGCTGGCCGAGCACGTGACGGCGGTCCACGCCGAGCAGGCGGCCACCTGGCAGGACACCGCCAGGGCGTGGTGCAGGGCGGGCCGCGAGCTGCTGCGCGACCATCCCGGTGTGCTCGCGCTGGCCCTGACCAAACCCCCCAAGGGCGGCACCGCCGTCGCCATCAGGGAGCAGACGGAGCAACTCGCCGACGGGGGCCTGGACGACGCGGCCGAGGCCGTGCGCGCGCTGCGCGCCTTCGTCTTCGGCAGCGTCGCGGTCGAGGTGCAGCAGTCGGGCTGGGCCGATCCGGAGGTCGACGAGTGGACCAGGCGCGACGAACGGGCCGACGTCGACTTCGAGCGCGGGCTGGAGGCGTTGCTCCGGGGGTTGCGAACCTAGTGGGCGTGTCGAGCTTGGACCGTTATCCTGCATAAGGCACGCTGTGTCGAAGGTCACACGATCGCGCATCCTCCTCTAACAGTCCTAACGGACTATGTCCGATCGTGTGACATACGCCTCACACTTGCTACAACGACCGAACCAAGTCGCTCCCGTCCTTGCAACGCGGGAGCCGTCCACGAGATATCGGAGGCACGCCGATGTGCCCGCACGACCCGGCCTGTCCGTCTGCCGAGGCGCCCGACCGTGAGGCCGCACGCACCCTCGCGAGCCACCCCGAGCAGGGGTGGAGCCTTCTCTGCAACGGCGTAGTCCTGTTCGAGGACACCGGGGAGCTTCTGCCTGGCGGCACCGCCATCGCCCCCCACCGGCCTGTGGTGGGCGCCGCCTGATTCACACGTAACGGACGATCCATTCCGCTACCACCTCGCCCACCCGGGCGGGGTCCTTCTTCAGATCGTGCCCCTCTCCGGGCAGCACGACCAGCCGCGCCGCGTCGGCCGCCTCGGGCACACCGAACGGATCCCGGTCCCCGTTGACCACGAGCACGTCCACTCCCGCGTTTCGCAGCTCGTCGGCTCTGGAACGTTCCGGCCTGCCCGGCGGATGCAGGGGGAAGGCGAGCGCCACCACCGCGACCGCGCCGACGGCCCGCGCGGTGCGGCAGGCGACCCTGGCGCCGTTGCTCCGCCCGCCCTGCACCAGCGGCAGCCCCGGCCACCGGGCCCGCAGCTCGCCGAGCACCACGCCCCACGCCTCGTCCTGCCGGGCGGCCGAGCCGGGCGCCCGGGCCCCCGCCAGCCTGAACGGCTGCGTCACCCGGGCCACGCTCGCGCCCACGCCCAGCGCCGCGTCACGCACCGCCAGCAGGTCGGGCGCGCCCACTCCCCCGGCCGACCCATGGGTCAGCACCAGCAGCAGCCGGGGCCGCTCCGCCTCGTCGACCTCGACCGTCGCCGGACCGCGCGGCGTCACAACCTTCATCGAATCTCCTTGAGGCTGGAGGCCCCGCCCTTCAGGGCGAGGAGGAAAGCCGGAACAATACGGCAAAATCGAACACTCATTCGATATTTGACTGATCTTGCCGTACGGTGTGCGGCGTGGCGCAGATCGCGAAGCGGGCCTACAAGTACCGCGCCATCTCGGATGCGTCCTGGCGGGAGTTTCGGTGCATGCTGGAGTACAAGTCGGCCTGGTACGGGCGGCAACTCGTGGTCGTGGACCGCTGGTTCCCCTCCTCCAAGCTGTGTTCGGCATGCGGTGCGATCCAGCAAGCCATGCCGCTGAACGTCCGGACCTGGGTGTGCGCCTGCGGCGCATCCCACGACCGGGACGTCAACGCCGCTAAGAACATCCTCGCCGCCGGGCTGGCGGAGAGCTGAAACGCCTGCGGAGCTGGTGTAAGACCTCAACGGAGATCCTTTCGGGCAGGCGACCGGCAGTGAAACAGGAAAACTCGCCCGTGAGGGCGGGGATCCCCTCCCTTCACTTCAGGGAGGGGAGGACGTCAAGGCAGCACCGTACTTCGGGAGGAGGCCATGATGGCCCTCAGGTGGGATGACGGCGTGCCCGGCGGCGGGGATGATGGACGTCATGCCGGACTACCGCCCCATCCGCGAGGATCTTCAGGCGACGCTCGACGCCCGCCGCGACCTCGGCCCCGACTACGAGGCGGCGCTGGTCGACTCGTTCGCCGAACGACTCGACGCGACGATCGCAGCCCGCGTGAGCGCCGAGCTGCACCGTCACGGCCCGCACCCGCGCCGGCCCAAGAGCAACGGCGCCGCCATGATCCCGGTCGCGCTGGGCTCGATGGGCATCGGCATCCCGCTGACCGCCATCTCCTCGATCAACGCCGGCCTCATGGGCCTCGCCATCACCTGGATCGCCATCGCGGTCATCAACGTCGCCGCCGCTATGGCCATCATGCGCCGCGATTGACCCGGCCCCGGCGGCTACGCGGTGGTGCGGCGCCGAAAGAGCACGGCGGCGATGGGCACGGCGACGACCCCCGCGCCCGCGAGCCAGGCGGCGGCGCTCAAGCCCCCGGCGGCCTGGGGCGACCGGACGAGCAGCCCCCACAGCACGGCGACGGAGCTCACCGCGAGGACGTTCCAGGTGGGGTGGGCGGGGTGGGTGGGGGTCAGGTGCCGCGGCCGTGGCGGAGGCGGACCTCGGTGGCGAGCGCCTCGTCCTCGTGGTCGAGCCCGTAGGCCCAGACCCGGTCGGCGTCGTCGAGCCGCCCGCGCAGCGGCAGCGTACGGGCCAGCAGCTCGATGGCGAGGCCGCTGGTGGCGGCGTCGCCGCCGTCGTCGACCGCCTGGGCGAACTCCGCGCAGGCGAGCTCCAGGTGCGCGATGCCGAGCTGCACCCGCAGCCGGGCCACCGAGTCACCCGGAGCGGTCTCCAGGGCGTCCAGCAGCACCTCAGCCGCCGCTCCGGGCTCCCCTCGCTCCAGCAGGAGGTCGGCGAGCTGCTGCGTGGCGTGCGCGTGCAGCTCCCCGCCGCCGCCCTCGACGGCCGAGCGCAGCGCGCTCTCGGCCTCGTCGTAGTCCTCGGCCTCCGTGGCGAGCCGGGCCAGCGCGAGGTGGGCCAGCGGGACGTAGGCGGGGGTGCCGACGCCGAGCACCGCCTGCCACGCGCCCCTGGCCTGCTCGGCCCGCCCTTCGCGTTCGAACCCCTGCGCCAGGTGGCAGGCCGCCTGGGCGGCGAACTCGGGATGGCCGGTGGCCAGCGCGGTCCGCGCCGCGGCGCGGGCGCCCTCGACGTCGCCGCGCTCCTCCAGCACCACGGCGAGACCGACGGCCGCCTGCGCCCTGTCAGGCCCGTCGGGGTCGGCGGCGAGCTCGGCGAGGATGGCCGCGGCCCCCTCCAGGTCGCCGTCCTCGGCCAGGCGGCGGGCGGTGTCGAGAGGCGAGGTCTCCAGCTCGGAAGACGTCAAGAGAGCTCCTTCGGCGGGGATCGCACCGAGCCTAACGACTCCGGCTGATCATGTCTGCCCGCTTGACACTCCCGGACCGGTACGCGAGACGGCCCTCCCCCGTCGAAACGGGGAAGGGCCGCGGGCGGAGCGGAGGTCAGTCCTCGTACGCCTCCAGCGGAGGGCAGGAGCACACCAGGTTGCGGTCGCCGTAGGCCTGGTCGATGCGGCGTACCGGAACCCAGTACTTGCCGTCGCGCAGCGAGCGCACCGGGTAGGCCGCCTCGGTGCGGGAGTAGGGGTGGGCCCACTCGTCGGAGGAGACGGCCTCGGCGGTGTGCGGCGCGTTGCGCAGCGGGTTGTCGGTCTTGTCGTAGTCGCCGGACGCGACCCGTGAGATCTCGCCCCGGATGGCGATCATCGCGTCGGCGAACCGGTCGAGCTCGGCCAGGTCCTCGCTCTCGGTGGGCTCGATCATCAGGGTCCCGGCGACGGGGAACGACATGGTGGGCGCGTGGAACCCGTAGTCGATCAGCCGCTTGGCCACGTCGTCGACGGTGACGCCGGTCTCCTTGGTGATCTGGCGCAGGTCGACGATGCACTCGTGGGCCACCAGCCCGCCGCGCCCGGTGTAGAGCACCGGGTAGTGGGGGGCGAGCCGCCGGGCCAGGTAGTTGGCCGACAGGATGGCCTGCTCGGTCGCCTCGGTGAGGCCGTCGCCGCCCATCATCCTGATGTACGCCCAGGAGATCGGCAGGATGCCGGCCGAGCCGTAGGGGGCGGCGGACACCGGGCCGACCGGCGAGCCGTCGCGCAGGGGGTGGCCGGGCAGGTAGGCGGCCAGGTGGCCGCGGACGGCGACCGGGCCGACGCCGGGACCACCGCCGCCGTGCGGGATGCAGAACGTCTTGTGCAGGTTGAGGTGGGACACGTCGGCGCCGAACTGCCCCGGCTTGGCCAGCCCGACGAGCGCGTTGAGGTTGGCCCCGTCGACGTAGACCTGGCCGCCGGCGTCGTGCACCTTGGCGCAGATCTCGGTGATGGTCTCCTCGTAGACGCCGTGCGTGGACGGGTAGGTGACCATGATGGCCGCCAGCCGGGAGCCGTGCTCGGCGATCTTGGCGTCGAGGTCGGCCAGGTCGATGTTGCCGTCGGAGTCACAGGCCACGACGACGACCCGCATGCCGGCCATGACGGCGCTGGCCGCGTTGGTGCCGTGCGCCGACGACGGGATGAGGCACACGTCGCGCCCGGTGTCGCCGCCCGCCCGGTGGTAGGCGCGGATGGCCAGGAGCCCGGCGAACTCGCCCTGGGAGCCCGCGTTGGGCTGGATGGAGACCGCGTCGTAGCCGGTGAGCTCGGCCAGCCAGCCCTCCAGCGTCCTGATCAGCTCGAGGTAGCCGGCGGCCTGCTCCTCGGGCGCGTAGGGGTGGATCGCGGCGAACTCAGGCCAGGTGATGGGCTCCATCTCGGTGGTCGCGTTGAGCTTCATCGTGCACGAGCCGAGCGGGATCATCGACCGGTCGAGCGCGATGTCCTTGTCCTGGAGCCTGCGCAGATAGCGCAGCATCGCGGTCTCGGAGCGGTGGCTGTGGAAGACCGGGTGGGTGAGGTAGCCGGACTCGCGCGCCAGCGAGCCGGGCAGCCTGTCAACCCCGGCGCCGGCGGCCAGGCCGTCGAGCTCCGCGAGCTCGGCCCGGATGGCGGCCTCGTGGCCGAGCGCCTCGCCGAAGGCCATGAGGACCTGTCGGATCTCGGCGGTCGTGGTCTTCTCGTCACAGGCGACGGAGACGTGGTCGGCGTCGGCCCGCCACAGGTTGACGCCGCGCTCGGCGGCCCGGCGGACGACGTCGTCGGCACGGCCGGGCACGCGGGCCAGCACGGTGTCGAAGAACTCGCCGTGCACGACCTCGACGCCGCCCCGGCGCAGCCCCTCGGCCAGCACGGCGGCGTGCCGGTGCACCCGGGAGGCGATGCGGCGCAGCCCGTCGGGGCCGTGGTAGACGGCGTACATCCCGGCGATGACGGCGAGCAGCACCTGGGCGGTGCAGATGTTGCTGGTCGCCTTCTCGCGGCGGATGTGCTGCTCACGGGTCTGCAGGGCCAGCCGGTAGGCGGGCCCGCCGTCGGCGTCGACCGAGACGCCCACCAGGCGGCCGGGCATCTGCCGCTGCAACCCCTCGCGCACGGCCATGTACGCGGCGTGCGGGCCGCCGAAGCCGAACGGAACGCCGAAACGCTGGGAGGAGCCGATGGCGATGTCGGCGCCGAGCTCGCCCGGCGCGGCGAGCAGGGTGAGCGCCAGCAGGTCGGCGGCGGCCACGACGAGGGCGCCCGAGGCGTGCGCGGCGGCGGCGAGCGAGCGGAAGTCGCGCAGCCGGCCGGAGGCGCCCGGATACTGCACGAGCACCCCGAAGCACTCGGGCAGGTCGCCGTCGAGGGGGTGTTCGACGAGCGTGATGCCGAGCGGCTCGGCGCGGGTGGCCAGCACCGCCTTGGTCTGCGGCAGCGCGTCGGCGTCGACGACGAACACGACGCTCTTGGACCGGCCGGCCCGGCGGGCCAGCGTCATGGCCTCGGCGGCGGCGGTGCTCTCGTCGAGCAGCGAGGCGCCCGCCACGTCGAGGCCGGTCAGGTCGGTCACCACGGTCTGGAAGTTCAGCAGCGCCTCGAGACGGCCCTGCGAGATCTCGGGCTGGTAGGGCGTGTAGGCGGTGTACCAGCCGGGGTTCTCCAGCAGATTGCGGCGGATGACCGCGGGCGTGATGGTGTCGTGGTAGCCCAGGCCGATCATGGAGGTCTGGACGCGGTTGCGATCGGCCAGGGCGCGCAGCTCGGCGATGGCCTCGTGCTCGCTCGCCGCGGGGGGCAGCAGCAGCCGGTCCTTCGTCCTGATGCCCTCGGGCACGGCCACGGCCACCAGGTCGGCGACCGATTCGAAGCCCACGGTCTCGAGCATGCGCCGCCGCTCGGACTCCGAGGGGCCGATGTGCCGGGTCGAGAACGGCGGAAGTGACAGGTCGGTCATGGAGATGCCTCCCGAGGCTGTGGAGACCGGCGCCAGAGCGCGGACGAGTGCCGGATCTCCCCCTCTGTCATGTCGACCTGAGAGCTTCACCCCGTGGGGCTTGCACCGTCGGTGAGACGCGCCTGGCGGACGCGCCTGCTTTCCAGAGTTGCCTCGCCCGAGCGGTACGGGTGCCTGAGAGATTCCGGGGAGGTTGCTCCTTCGGCGCCCCGGTCTGGCCGGGGACTCTCCCGCACGGGGTTGCCAGCTTGTCCTAGATTACTACCCTGTGCGGCGAGCCCGTCGCCGCTGGGCCAGCTCGTCAGCGGGATGGTCGGCCGGGACGGTGTCCGCGACCGCCGCGCGTTCCCCCGGCAGCTCCGCGAGCGAGCCCTCGACCTCGCGCCAGACCCGGCCGAGCGCGATGCCGAACACGCCCTGACCGCCCTGGAGCAGGTCGATCACCTCGTCGGCCGAGGTGCACTCGTAGACGCTGACGCCGTCGCTCATCAGCGTGATCTGCGCGAGGTCGGCCACTCCGCGGTCACGCAAGTGCTGGACGGCCGTGCGGATCTGCTGGAGGGAGACCCCGGTGTCGAGCAGTCGCTTGACGACCTTGAGCACCAGGATGTCGCGGAAGCTGTAGAGGCGCTGCGAGCCCGAGCCCTGAGCGGCTCTTATCGTGGGTTCGACCAGGCCGGTGCGCGCCCAGTAGTCGAGCTGCCTGTAGGTGATGCCGGCCGCCGAGCAGGCGGTCGGGCCACGGTAGCCGATGTCCATCGGCAGCGTCGCCGGCTGCTCGTCGAAGAGCAGCCCCTGCTCTCCGGCACGCTGCCGCGCACTCTCACGCCGCACCGGATCTTCCTGGCCGGCCGTCTTTCCCTCGCCGCTGCTGACCGCCACGCGGACCTCCGGCTTTCTCTCATCCCATGGTCTGATCTGGGGGTTCGTAAAGGGCGACCACGGGTTTCACTTGCACCGTAGGACCGTGACCATGCTCAGTCAACGATCCGGCTCGGCGCGTCGTGAAGCGTAAATGCACTGAAATACCTACCCCGCCCTGCCGAAGTCCTCGGGAGTGATCGTGTCAAGAAACTCCCTGAACTTCTCCACCTCGTCCTCCTGGTCGTCGGGGATGATCACCCCTGCCTCCTGGACGACCTCTTCGCTGGCGAAGATGCGCGCTCCGGTGCGCAGGGCGAGCGCGATCGAGTCGGACGGCCGCGCGCTCACCTCCACGCCGTTGGAGAAGACCAGATCGGCGAAAAAGATGCCGTCGCGCAAGGCGACGATGTTGACGGCACGCAGGCCGACGCCCAGCGCGCTCAGCACGTCTCGGAAAAGGTCGTGCGTGAGCGGCCGGGGAGGTGGCTCCTCCGCTTGGGCCAGCGCGATGGCCGTTGCTTCGGTCATGCCGATCCATATAGGAAGGAACCGCTCCCCGTGTGCCTCCTTGAGCAAGACGATCGGCTGATTTGTGGGCATTTCTACCCGAACGCCCACGACCTCCATCTGCAACACGGGCTGCTCCGTATCGACCGGCCGGTGACCCGGCACGGCTCATTTTCTGGTCCGCTTCTGCATTTCAACGTAACACCCGGCGGGCCTCGAATGTCCCGCTGGTCCGCCTCATCGCCCCAGAACGCCGCGCACGCCCGCGCGCACAAGGGCGGCGTGCAGGTCGAGCAGCAGGGAGGTCAGCTCCCTGGCGACCTCGTCGGCCTCGCCGATGGCCCCCGGCGCGCGCCGTTTCAGTATCGGCGCGACCGCCTGCTCCACCAGGCCGCTCTCACGCTCGGCCGCCGCCTTGACCGCGCGCAGGTGGCGGGCGTGCAGCCCGAAACGGGCCAGTGCGCCTACGCTGCGCGCCACGTCGAGCGCGTCCTGGTCGTAGCGCCTGGCCCGGGCGGCGAGCAGCCCGTAGTCCTCGAGCTCGGCGAGGGTCTCCTCGTCGAGCCCCGCCGCCTCCAGCAGCTCCGCGCGGCTGAGCAGCACTTCCCGGTTTTCCTGCACGGCGCGGGGGCGGCCGAGCTCCTCGGCCATCTTGTCCTTGATCACCCGCAGCGGGAGGTAGTGGTCGCGCTGCTCGGTGAGGATGTAGCGCAACTGCTGCACGTGCAGATGGGTGAACTTGCGGTAGCCCGACGGACTGCGTTCGGGCTCGATGAGGCCCTCACCCTCCAAAAAGCGGATCTTGGAGATCGTCACGTCGGGGAACTCGCCCTGCAGGAGCGCGAGCACCTCCCCGATGCTCATGTGCGAGCGTGCCGCCTGCGAGCTCATGCGCCCGCGGCGGTCCGCATCAGGAAGACAAGGCGGAACTTGCCGATCTGCACCTCGTCGCCGGAGTGCAGCGGCACCTCCTCGATGCGCTCCCTGTTGACGTAGGTGCCGTTGAGGCTGCCCACGTCGCGCACGGAGAACTGGCCCCCGCGGTGCCGGTAGAACTCGACATGGCGCCGCGAGACCGTGATGTCGTCGAGGAAGATGTCGCTCTCGGGGTGGCGCCCCGTGGTCGTCAGGTCTTTGTCCAGCCGGAACCGGCTGCCCTGGTTGGGGCCCCTGGTCACGGAGAGCAGCGCCGTGCCGGGCGGCAACTGCTCCACCAGCGCCCGTTCGGCCAGGAGCATGTCACCGGTCTCAGCCTCGTACGCCTCGATTCCCGCGACGGAGATCGTCGACGTGGTGTCCCCGGCGACCTCGGGTCTGGTCAGCGGTGACCCACAACGGGAACAGAAACGGGCATCCTCGGGGTTGGCGTGCCCGCACTGCGTGCAGTAGACGCTCGGCATCGATCGGCTCGGCCTCCTACCGCGAAGACGCGGCGACGGTGCTCGGGGCGCGCCTCGCTTCGCTCTTCAAGTTTGCGAATGCCGCAACTTACGCTGCTGAACGGCAAAGGTCAAGGCGGGGCGCTGGACGACAGGTCGGACGGTGACAAAGCTACCGCCGCCCGAGCCCGGAGGTCCATGCCGCCGCGCGTTTCCACAATACGATCATGCAGGCCCCGGCGCGAGCGTCCGGTCAAGATCACAGACGGTGATATTACTCTAGGACGCCGCGTCCTCGACTATCCGGGCCCACCGCTCCAGCAGAGACTGGGCGGTGTCGACGTCCTGGGCCTCGGCCCACAGGTCGGTGACGGGCTCGGTGGCGGCGGGCAGGATCAGCACCCAGCTGCCGTCGTCGCCCACCACCCGCACCCCGTCGGTGGTGTCGATCCGGTGCCCGTCGGAGTCGGCCTCGGCCGCCTCGATGACCGAGCGCATCACGGCGCCCTTGGCCGCCCAGCGCGTCGGCACGGTCCGTTTGAGCAGTTTGGCCTCGGGGATGCGGGCGTCGATCTGGCTGAGCGAGAGCCGGGTGCGGGCGACCAGGCCGAGCAGCCGCATGAACGCGGCCAGCCCGTCGATGGCCGGGGTGAACTCCGGCACGACGAAGCCGCCCCGGCCGTCGGCGGCGAAGATCATGTCGTCGCCGGCCGCCGCGGAGGTGAGCGCGTCGAGCGCGGTCGAGGTCCACTGCACCTGCACGCCGTGGAAGCGGCAGACCTGCTCGGCGACCCTGGTGGTGGTCACGGGCAGCGCCACCCGGCCGCCTCTGCGCTCGGCGGCGATCAGGTCGAGCACCACGAGCAGGGCCCGTTCCTCGCCGATCAGCTGGCCCATCTCGTCGACCAGCGCGATCCGCTCGCCGACCGGGTCGAAGCGGACCCCGAACGCCGCCCGCGAGGAGCTGACCAGCTCAGACAGGCGTTGCAGGTCGCGGCGGCGCTCGGCGAGCGTCTCGGTGGGCGAGGCGTCGTCGAGCCGGGCGTTGACCGTGAGCACCTCGACGCCGACGCGGCCGAGCAAGGTGGGCAGGACGAGCGAGGAGGTGCCGCCCGCGCAGTCGACGACCACCTTCATGTCGCGGATGCCGGTCATGTCCACGCGGCGCAGCAGCTCGTGCGCGTAGTCCTCGACGACCCTGGCCGGATAGGCGAGCTCGGCGATCTCGCCGGGGAAGGCCCGGCGGAACTCCTGCCGGGAGAAGACCCGCTCCAGCTTGCGCTGGGCGGCGGCGGGCAGGTCGGCGCCCCGGTCGTCCATGATCACGATGTCCACGCTCTGCGGGTCGCCGGCGCTGGTGCGCAGCGCGATGCCACCGGCGGCCGACTCACGGGAGGTGTGGAAGCGGGCCACGGGCAGCGGCGCGGCCTGCAGGTCGAGCACGTTGATGGCGCTGGCGGTGAGCGCGCTGATCACGGCCCGCTTGAGCGCCCTGGCCGCCAGCGAGGAGTCGCGGGCGGTGACGACGTGCTCGCCCTTCTTCAGGGTGGTCGCGTAGGCGCTGGCCAGCCGCACGCACAGCTCGGGGGTGATCTCGACGTTGACCAGGCCGCTGACCCCCTTGGCGCCGAACAGGCTGCGCTGGCCGCGAGACTCCCAGATGACGCTGGTGTTGACGACCGCGCCCGCCTCGATGGTCTTGAACGGGTAGATCTTGACGCCGCTGGAGACGTACACCTCGGGCTCGATGACGCACTCGTCGCCGATGACCGCGTTCTCCTCGATGCGGGCGCCGGTCATCACGTCGGTGTTCTTGCCGATGACGCACCCGCGCAGGTGGGTGCCGGGGCCGAGGTAGACGTTGTCGTGCACCACCGCCCGGTGCAGGAACGCCCCCTCGCGGACGACCGCGTTGTTGCCCAGCACGGTGTATTCGCGCAGCTCGGCGCCCGCCTCGACCTTGGCGTAGTCGCCGATGAGCAGCGGGCCCTTGAGCACCGCGTCGGTGTCGATCGAGGCGGACTCGGCCACCCAGACGCCCGGTGAGAGCTCGAAGCCGCCGATGTCCAGCCTGACCCGGCCGGACAGGGCGTCGGCGTGGGCCTTGAGGTAGCTGTCGTGGCTGCCGACGTCCTCCCAGTAGCCGTCGGCGATGTAGCCGTAGATGGGGGCGCCGCTCTCGAGCAGCTCGGGGAAGACGTCCGCCGACCAGTCGACGGGCTGGCCGGCCGCGACCCGGTCGAGGACCTCGGGCTCCATGACGTAGACGCCGGTGTTGACGGTGTCGGAGAAGACCTGGCCCCAGGTGGGCTTCTCCAGGAAGCGCTGCACCCGGCCGGACTCGTCGACGATGATGATCCCGAATTCGAGCGGGTTCGGAACTCGTTTCAGGCCAATCGTGACAAGAGCCGAATTTTCACGATGAAACCGGACCATATCCGACAAATCGATGTCGGTGAGAGCGTCGCCGGAGATGACCAGGAAACGATCGTCGCGTAGCCGGTCGGCGGCGTTCTTGACGCTCCCGGCCGTGCCGAGGGGCAGCTCCTCCGTGGCGTACTGCAGGCTCATGCCGAGCTCGTCGCCGTCGCCGAAGTAGTTGCGCACGAGGGCGGCCAGGAACTGGACCGTGACGACGGTCTCGGTGACCGCGTGGCGCTTGAGCAGGCGCAGCACGTGTTCCATGATCGGGCGGTTGACTACGGGAAGCAGGGGTTTGGGCTGGTTGGCGGTCATCGGACGCAGCCGAGTCCCCTCCCCGCCCGCCATGACGACCGCCTTCACCCGATCACTCCTTAGAGGTCGCAGTTACGAGCCGACGCACCTGTATCACATACAGCAACCCTGCCCACCAGTACAGACCTGTTCCCCAGAGCGCGAACGCCCATCCGACAATTCGCGCTATATCGGCATACCAACCAACGTGCGAGGCAAGAAACAGCAAGGGGAAGGCGTACATGAGACTGAACATGGCGGCTTTGCCCAGAAAATGCACTTGAAGTGCCTTATAGCCGTGCTTGCGTAGTACGGGAATGAAACAGGCGACGAAGAGCTCGCGGCCCAGGATGACGGCCACCAGCCACCACGGGATGACGTCGCGCAGCAGCAGCGCGAGGATCGTCGCGAAGACGTACAGCTTGTCGGCGGCCGGGTCGATGAGCCGGCCGAGCCTGCTGGTCTGGTTGAACGCGCGAGCGATGACGCCGTCGAGCCAGTCGGTGAACCCGGCGACGGCGAGGACCGCGATGGCCCAGCCGTCCGCCTTCGGCCCCAGAACCAGCCAGAGGAACACAGGCACGCCGAGAAGGCGCAGGAAGCTCAACAGGTTAGGAATCGTCCAGATGCGGTCCTCGGCGGAAGTTTCGCTCACGCAGCAGACCCTACTGCGTCACCTGCGGCCACAGCGGGCCGCCCAGTGGCCCATCGCGGCCACCTCACCGCCCCGCGCCTCGGGGCGCACGCGAACGCCCCCGCGGCCGATCTCGCCACCGCGGGCCGCACGCCCGCTCATGCCGAACCGCGCCGAACGCCCGGTCAGCCCGTGCGCTCCCGCTCAGCCCGCGCCGCGCGCCGCCCGGACGAACTTCGCGATCAGTGCCGCGTCCTTGACCCCGGACGCCACCTCGACCCCGCTCGACACGTCGACCCCCCAGGGCGCGGCGGCGGCGACGGCCTCGGCCACGTTGGACGGGCCGAGCCCGCCCGCGAGCATCCAGCGGCCCGAGGGGCGGCCACGCACGGCGGCCCAGTCCCACGGCTCCCCAGAGCCGGGCCGGGGCGCGTCGACGATGAGCAGGTGCTCGTCGTAGGCGCCACAGCGCAGGTCGGCCCCGGCGTCGACGGCCCTGACCAGGGTGAGGCCGAGGTCCTTCAGCGCGGTGAAGTCGTCGTGCGGATGGGCCCCGTGCAGCTGGACCGCGCGCACCCCGGCCGCCAGGGTGGCCGCCCGCACCGTGGCGGGGTCCTCCCCGCGGAAGACCCCCACGGTCAGCACGTGGGGGGGCACCAGCCGGGCCAGCTCGGCCGCCCGCTCGGGCGTCACCCGGCGGGGGCTCCCGGTCAGCACGAAGCCGACGGCGTCGGCGCCCGCCTCGACGGCGGCCGTCACGTGCTCGGGCTCGCGAAGGCCGCAGATCTTCACATACACACCGCCGAGATTACTTGCGCCTGGTGGCTCCCGGCGACCAGGCCCAGATCAGCAACGCGGTGATGAGCCCGAACATGACGACGCCATTGGGCAGGTGGGCGCCCAGCCAGGACCAGGTGACGTGCTGGGCCATCCCGGCCAGGAAGAGCACGACGCTGGCCAGCGCGGGCCAGCCCGCGCCGTGTCCCGGCCGCCAGACGAGCACGGCGAAGACGATCTGGGCCAGCCCGACGAGGTGCACGACCATCCCGGCCATGACGTGGGCCTCGGTCAGCGCCTCGCCGGACGCCACCGACTGGCCGGCCAGTGAGGCGGCCACGAGGATGGCCGCCGCATGCGCGACGACCGCGATGCGCAGGCCGTACAGGAGTCCGGCGGGCACCTGCCGGGCCTCTCGCGCCATGTCGGGCGCGGCCGGAGCGGTGGTCTCGTGCATGGGTGTGGTCCTTTCCCGGAACGGTGAGGACCACATGGTCGCGGCCGGGGGCGCGGCCGGTCGTCAGCCTGCCGGATTATTCGGCGATCCGCCCCGCGGATGACGTACGGGACGGAACGCTTCGTCCACCAGGCCGCTGCGGTGGGCGACGACGGCCGCCTGGATGCGGTTGCGCAGGCCCAGCTTGTCCATCGCGGCGCCGATGTGGGTCTTGACCGTGGTGACGCCGACGTGCAGCTCCTCGGCGATCTCGGCGTTGGACAGGCCGGTGCCGACCAGGGCGAGCACCTCCAGCTCGCGTTCGGTCAGCCCGGCGGGCACGGGCGCGGCGGCCCGCTCCCCGGCGGCCAGGAAGCCCTCCACGACGCGGCGCAGCACCGAGGGGCCGAGCAGCTGCTCCCCCGCCGAGGCCCGGCGCACGGCGTCGACCATGCGTTCGGGCTCGTCGTCCTTGACCAGGAAGCCGACCGCGCCGGCGCGCAGCGCGGCGTGGACGTCGGCGTCCTCGGAGAACGTGGTGAGCACGACGATTTTGCTGCCGGGCCGGACGGCGAGGAGGCGCCTGATCGCCTCGAGGCCGTCGACCCTGGGCATGCGCAGGTCCATCAGGATCACGTCGGGCAGGTGCCGTCCGGCCAGGCGCACGGCCTCGGCGCCGTCCTCGGCCTCGCCGACGACCTCCATGTCGCCGGCGGCCTGCAGCAGCATCCGCACGCCCGCGCGGACCAGCGCCTGGTCGTCGGCGACCAGCACCCGGATCACCTGGCGCTCCGGGCGGCGGCGGGCAGGCTGGCGGGCAGGCTGGCGGCCAGCCGCCAGCCGCCCTCCTCGTCGGGCCCGGCGGTGAGCGTGCCGCCGAGCGCGCGGACCCGCTCGCGCATGCCCGCGAGCCCCCGGCCCGAGGAGGGCAGGCGTTCGAGGGCGGTGGGCGGGCGGCCGTTGCGGATCTCGATCGCCAGGCCCTGGTCCACGGCTTCGAGGGTGACCCGGACCTCGGTGCCGGGTCCGGCGTGTTTGAGCACGTTGGTGAGGCCTTCCTGGACGATGCGGGCGGCGGAGGCGCGGGCCACGAGCGGCGCCTGGTCGGTGGCGGGGTCGAGGCTCAGGTCCACCAGCAGGCCGGCGGCGGTCATCCGCTCGGCCGACTCGCGCACCACGTCGGCGGGGTCGGCCAGCAGCCCCGGCCGGCGTTCGGGGTCGCGCAGCACGTCGAGCAGGCCGCGCAGGTCCTCCAGCACCTGGTGGCCCGTGTCGCGGATGTCGCCCAGGGCGTCGGCGACCGGCCCCTCCGGCGCGGCGTAGCGGGCGGCGCCGGCCCGCAGCACCATCGCGCCCACGTGGTGGGCGACGATGTCGTGCACCTCGCGGGCGATGCGCTCGCGCTCGGCCAGCTGGTCGGCGCGCACCTGCGCGACGGCCAGGCGGGCCGACTCGCCGGCGCGCAGCCGTTCGGCGGCGGCCACGGCCTGCCGGACGCCGAGGTAGCGGCCGATCGCGATGGGCGTGACCACCAGCGCCATCAGCACGGCCGCCCGGAACGGCGTGACGTCGGCGCCGGCGTCGACCACGACCGCCGTCGCGGCCAGCAGGCAGCCCGCGAGGTAGGCGGCGACGGTCCAGGTCCACGACGCCACCCGGAAGGCGAACACGCCGAGCGCGATCAGCGTCAGGACCAGGCAGGTGTTGACCACCTCGCCGAGGTAGCGGTCGGCGGCGATCAGCAGCACGCCCTGGAAGACGAAGACCAGTCCGGGCATCCTCCTGGTCACGCCGAGGGAGAGCCCGGCGAACACGGCGAGCGTCCCGGTCAGCCACACCGGCAGCGCGCCGCTGTGCCAGTCGGTCCACGTGCTGAGCACCGCGATGGCCACCCCGCCGCCGCCCAGCAGCACGTCGGGCGTGACGTCGCCGTTCTCCAGCCGTCCGGCGGGCCCGCGCAGGTAGCCGCCGATGACGACGGGCAGGAGGGGCAGGAGCGCGCTGAACAGCCAGCCGTGCGTGGTGAACGCGATGCCCGGGCCGGTCAGGTGGGTCGCGGTCGCGATGATCGCGGCGGCCAGCGACAGGCCGACGAAGCGCCAGGCGCACCGGCGGGCGACGGATCCGACGGCGACGCAGAGCAGCACCTGGGCGGTGTTGGAGGTGAAGGAGCCGACCTGGTGGGCGAAGATCAGGAAGGCCGCGAGGTAGAGGCTCACCGCGAACGGCCACCGCCTGACGAACCCCATGGAGGCCCCGGCCAGGACGGCCATCGCGACCGTCATGAGGGCCGGCTGGTGCTCGCCGCCCGCCTTGCCCGACAGCAGCAGGTCGAGCACGATTCCCGAGACCGCCAGCAGGATGTCGAGCGGCACACCACGCCAACGCATGGTGCACACGCTATCCCGGGCGATAGGATTTCCCGATCCTCCGGCCGGAGGACCCGGCCTCCTCCTAGTGGCCGAAAGCACGTCCCCTCGGCGGAGTGGCCCTCTGCGATCTCCCCTCTACTTTCGGATCATGTCCAACGACACCGCACTGCTCTTCGGCCAGTTCCTCCGCGCCCCTGGCCTGGTGGGCGCCATCGCCCCCAGCTCGCGGAGGCTGGCCGTCTCGGTCTGCGCCCCGGTCCCCGAGCGGGGCGAGCCGATCGTGGTCGAGCTGGGCCCCGGCACCGGCCCGTTCACCGCGGAGATCCAGCGTAAGCTCGACGGCCGCGGCCACCATCTGGCCGTGGAGCTCAACGAGGCGATGGCCGGCCGGCTCGCGAGCCGCTTCCCCGAGGTGGACGTGGTCCACGGCGACGCGGCCGAGCTGTCGCGGCTGCTCGCCCGGCGCGGGCTGCCCCGGGCCGGCGTGGTGATCAGCGGGCTGCCCTGGGCGGCCTTCCCCGAAAAGCTGCAGCACGACCTGCTGGACGCGGTCGGCTCGGCGATGAGCCCCGACGGGGCGTTCACCACCTTCTCCTACATCCACGCGATCCCGCTGGCCTCGGCCCGCCGCTTCCGCGCGCTGCTGGCCGAGCGGTTCGAGGAGGTCGTGCCGGGCCGCACCGTGTGGCGCAACGCCCCTCCGGCGTTCGTCTTGCACGCGCGCAGACCTCGACCCTGAACAGAACATGGTTCTACCATGGCGTGATGGACTTCACCCTTACCGAGAGCGCCCTGGCCGTGCGACGCGGGGTCGGCGACATCTGCTCCCGATACGACCTCGGCTACTGGCAGCGGTGTGAGGCCGACAAGCGCTGGCCCGAGGAGGTCTGGGCGGAGCTGGCCAAGGGCGGCTGGCTGGGTCTCGCCGTGCCCGAGGAGTACGGCGGAGGCGGCCAGGGTCTGCTGGAGCTCGCGGTGGCCACCGAGACCCTGTCGGCGTCGGGCGCGGCGGGCGGCTCGGCGTTCACCTACGTGCTCACGCCGGGGTTCGGCGCGCTCACCCTGGCCCGGCACGGCTCGGCCGAGCAGCGGGCCGAGCTGCTGCCCAAGCTCGCCACGGGAGAGGTGGAGACCTGCTTCGCGCTGACCGAGCCCGACGCCGGCTCCAATTCGCTGGCCATCAGCACCTCGGCCAGGCGCGACGGCGACGACTACGTGATCAAGGGGCAGAAGATCTGGATCACCGGCGTGCAGCGGGCCACCTGGATGCTGCTGGTCACCCGGACGATCCCGGCCGCGGAGGCCAAGCCGCGCACCAACGGGCTCACGGTGTTCCTGGTGAACGTGCCGGACGCGGTCGCCGCCGGACGGCTGACCTACCAGCCGATCCCGAAGCTCGGCGCCAACACCACGCCGTCGAACATGGTCTTCGTCGACGACCTGCGGGTGCCCGCCTCCAGCGTGGTGGGCCAGGTCGACCAGGGCGCCGCCGTGCTCTGGGACATCCTCAACCCGGAGCGGATCCTGCTGGCCGCCTCGGCGCTCGGCGGGGCCGAGGTGGCCCTGCGGGTCGCGGTCGAGTACGCCAAGGAGCGCGAGGTGTTCGGCCGGCCGATCGGCGCCAACCAGGCCGTCGCCTTCCCGCTGGCGCAGGTCAAGGCCAAGATCGAGCTGGCCCGCCTGATGCTCTACAAGGCGGCCTGGAGCTTCGACCGGCACCTTCCCTGCGCCATGGAGGCCAACATCGCCAAGCTGACGGCGTCGCAGGCGGCCTGGGAGGCGGCCGACGCGGCCTTCCAGACGCACGGCGGGATGGCGTACTCGCTGGAGTATCCGGTGGCCAGGCTTCTCACCGACGCCCGCATCGGGAAGGTCGCACCTGTGACCGAGGAGCTGCTTCTTAACTACCTCGCGACCCAGGTGCTGGGGCTGCCCCGCAGCTTCTGACCTGCGGGCCTGCCTGCCCAAGGCCCTCGTGCCTTCGCGGAACGGCGTCGACGTCCGCGGTCATGGCGCCGTTCCCTTCCCCTTGTCTCCCTTTGCCGTCTCCCCTCGCGAAGTCTCCCCTCGCGAAGTCTCCCCCCGCGAAATCTCCCCTCGCCAAGTCTCCCCTCGCCGTCTCGTGCACGCCGGCGGGCGAGCCGTCCCCCGGCGCGCCCCCCGTTCCGCCGGCCGGGGCCTGCCTTCTGGACCTCGGCCGACAGGCATTCCCTCGCCGGGCCGGTGCGGTGGCAGGGCCGCGCCGGCCTTGACTGTCATGCAGACTGCGCCTACCCAGGGTCGCGGCCCAATCACCTCGTCACGAGAACGAGGGCGGTCGTTTCTCCCTCAGCGCCCGCACACCTTCGGCCACGTCAGGGCCGGTGAAGCCGAGAAACTCCATCGCCAGCGAGGCGTCGAAGGAGGGCCCGGCCATCCGCAGCCAGTTGTTGAGCGCGTACTTGGTCAGCCTGATCGCCTCCTGGGCTCCCGAGGCCAGCTTGACGGCGATCTCCATGGCCGTCTCGTGCACCCGGTCGTCGTCGACGCAGAGGCTGACCAGGCCCATCCGCTCGGCCTGCTCGCCGGTGACGGGCTCGCAGAGCAGCAGGTGGTATTTGGCCTTGGCGAGCCCGCACAGCAGCGGCCAGACGATCGCGGCATGGTCGCCGGCGGCCACGCCGAGCCTGGTGTGGCCGTCGATGATGCGGGCGGTGCGGCCGGCGACGGAGATGTCGGCCAGCAGCGCGATCGCCAGCCCGGCCCCGACCGCCGGCCCCTGGATGGCGGAGACGATCGGCTTGGAGCAGTTGAGGACGTTGTAGACGATGTCGCGGGCCTCGCCGAACACGCGCAGCCTGGTGGCGTGGTCGCGGGTCATCTCCTCGATCATCGAAAGGTCGCCGCCAGCGGAGAACGCCTCGCCCTCTCCCCTGACGACGACGGCCCTGACGGAGTCGTCGCGGTCGACGTCGCGCCAGATCTCGGCCAGCTCGCGATGGCCCGTCATGTCGACGGCGTTGAGCCTGCGCGGCTCGCTGATCGTGACGCGCAGCACGCCGGTCTCGGGCATGTCGGTCTTGAGCTTCTCGTACGTCACGGAGCCGCCTTCGCAAGAGCCTCGCACAGCCGGCCCGCCACGTAGGCGCGGGCCTCGATGGCCTGGTCGAACAGGCCGGGCAGGCCGAAGAAGCCGTGCACGGCGCCCT
Source organism: Nonomuraea sp. NPDC048916 (assembly GCF_040649575.1). Taxonomy (NCBI): domain Bacteria; kingdom Bacillati; phylum Actinomycetota; class Actinomycetes; order Streptosporangiales; family Streptosporangiaceae; genus Nonomuraea; species Nonomuraea sp. NPDC048916. The sequence continues at coordinate 151,801 of NZ_JBEZFS010000004.1, read as the reverse complement.
CGAACCTGCGCACCTCGGCGGGCACCCCGGCCGCGGCCAGCCGCTCGCCGTAGCGCTCGCCGTCGTCGCGCAGCACGTCGCACTCGGCGGTCACCACGGTCGCGGGCGCCAGCCCGCCGAGGGACGGCAGCCGATGCGGCGACAGGCGCGGGTCGCCGGGGTCGGCGTCGCGGGAGTATTGATGGGCGAACCAGGCCATCTCCTCGGCGTCGAGGCCGAAGCCGGTGGCGAACTCGCGGTAGCTGGGAGTGTCCATCGCCAGGTCGAGCGCCGGGTAGACGAGCACCTGGTGGGCCAGCGTGAGCCCGGCGTCGCGGGCCTGCCAGGCGGCCACGGCCGCGAGGTTGCCCCCGGCGCTGTCGCCGAGCACCGCGACCGCGCCGTTGCTCTGGTAGAAGGCGGGGCGGGCGAACAGGTCGCGCACCACGGTCCACGCGTCGTCGGCGGCGGCCGGGAACGCGTGCTCGGGGGCCAGCCGGTAGTCGACCGACACCACCACCGCGCCGGTGCGGATCGCCAGGTCGCGGCCGAGGGCGTCGTTGCGCTTGACGCTGCCGAACACCCAGCCGCCGCCGTGGAAGTAGACCACCACGGGCAGCGCGCCGTCGCCCCGGTCGGCCCGGTAGATCCGGATCGGCACCCCCTCGGCCTCCTCGTCGCGGACGAAGGGCAGGTGCGTGAGCGGCCCGCGGTGGGCGGCCAGGCCGTCGTGCGCCCGGAGCTCCCGGATCGTCGCCAGGTCCAGCGTGGCCAGGTCGGCGCCGAGGTCGGACGGGTAGAGCGCGACGTACTCCTGCGCCTGGGGGTGCAGCGGCATGATCGCAGCCTAGCGGGCCGCCTCCACGAACGCATCGAACAACCCGGCATCCTCGCCCCGCTCGGGATGCCACTGCACGCCCACGCCGAACCGGTGCCCCTGCAGCTCGACGGCCTCGACGATCTGGTCGTCGGCCCAGGCCACGGCGAGCAGCCCGGTGCCGAGCCGGCGCACCGACTGCACGTGCGGCGCCACCACCTCGACCCGGTCGCCCACGGCCTTGCCGAGCTTGCTGGAGATGCTCACCTGGATCACGTGGGTGGCGCCCGGCTCGCCGTGCCGGTCGTGGTCGAGCATCGCGGGCAGCCACGGGATGAGGGTGCCGCCCTGCGCGACGTTGAGCACGTGCATGCCGCGGGCGATGGCCAGGATGGGGATGTCGGCCTGCACGGCGGCCCGGGCCAGGGCCAGCTCGAACCGGTCGCGGTGGGCCTGTGCCTCGGCCACCCGCTCGTCCTGCTCGTCGCCGTAGGCGGCGGCGCCCACCTCGACGCCCCCGGCCAGCACCACTCCCCGCAGCCCGCGCACGTAGTCGCCGATCGCGTGCAGGTTGAGCGCCGGCAACACCACGGGGGCGCCGCCGGCCCGCTCGACCGCCTTGGCGTAGGCGGGTGGCGAAATCACCGCCTCGCGCACCCAGTCACCCCAGCGGGCGGCCTCGAAGTAGGCGGTGATGCCGATCAGCGGTCGGGACATGCGATCTCCAGGGGGCGTGCAGAAGGCGTGCCGCCATCTGCGGGGCGACGGCCACTGCCCATCATGGCGCACTCCATTTCGGTTATGTCACCTCTCTCGGAGATCCCCGTCCCGTCACTGCCGTCCAAGGCGTAAATCTGATCACTCATGACATTTCGTCAAGCCGCGCCGTCAGCCTCGCGGCTCCTTGTTCCCGAGACGTTACCTCACGCCGTTGACAGGCAAATTGTTAGCGATAACACTCGGGGCCCAAGGCTGGAAGTCCGCCCCGCGCGCCCCGGCGCGCTCGGTTCGCGGATCATCCACCCCATGGAACGCCTGTCGATGTGAGCGCTAACAACAGGTCGTGGCAGGAGGTCCCGCCGGCCTCCGCGTGCCCGCTACTTCGCAAGGAGACACAGCATGAGGTTCGGACGGATCGCGACGGTCGTCTCGGCACTCGCACTCGCCGCCACCGTCACGGCGTGCGGGTCGAGCGAGAAGACGATCGACAAGCAGGCCGGCTCCGGCGACACCAGCGGCGCGCTGGTGGGCGTGACGATGCCGACGCGCTCCTCCGAGCGCTGGATCCACGACGGGGAGAACGTCAAGGCCGGGCTGGAGAAGCTCGGCTACCAGGTCGACCTGCAGTACGCCGAGAACGACATCCCCACGCAGGTCAACCAGATCGAGAACCAGATCACCAAGGGCGCCAAGCTGCTGATCGTCGCCTCGATCGACGGCACCGCGCTGACCACCCAGCTCCAGCAGGCGGCCGACAACAAGATCCCGGTCATCGCCTACGACCGGCTCATCCGCAACAGCCCGAACGTCGACTACTACACGACCTTCGACAACTTCAAGGTCGGCGTCCAGCAGGCGACCTCGCTGCTCATCGGCCTGAAGCTGCTGAACGCCGACGGGTCCGAGGGCGGCGCCAAGGGGCCGTTCGACATCGAGCTGTTCGCCGGGTCGCCCGACGACAACAACGCCACCTTCTTCTTCAAGGGCGCCATGTCGGTGCTCCAGCCGTACATCGACAAGAAGACGCTGACCGTCAGGAGCGGCCAGACCGACTTCAAGACCGTCGCGATCCTGCGCTGGGACCCGGCCACGGCGCAGAAGCGGATGGAGGACATCCTGACCAAGACCTACACCGGTGACAGCAAGGTCGACGGCGTGCTGTCGCCGTACGACGGGCTGTCCATCGGCATCCTGTCGGCGCTCAAGAGCAACGGCTACGGCACCGCCGGCCAGCCGTACCCGGTCGTGACCGGGCAGGACGCGGAGCTGGCGTCGGTCAAGTCGATCATCGGCGACGAGCAGTACTCCACCATCTTCAAGGACACCCGCGAGCTCGCGAAGGTCACCGTCACCATGGCCGACACCGTGCTCAAGGGCGGCGAGCCGCAGGTCAACAACACCACGGACTACGACAACGGCACCAAGGTGGTCCCGTCGCACCTGCTGGAGCCGATGATCGTGGACAAGGGCAACTACCAGGAGGCGCTCGTCGCGACCGGCTACTACACCGCCGCGCAGCTCGGCTGAGCGGCGACGGCCGATGAGCGACGACATCCTGCACATGCGGGAGATCACCAAGGAGTTCCCCGGAGTGCACGCGCTCCAGAAGGTCAGCCTCTCGGTGCGGCGCGGCGAGATCCACGCCATCTGCGGGGAGAACGGCGCCGGCAAGTCGACCCTGGTCAAGGTGCTGTCGGGGGTGTATCCGCACGGCACGTACGACGGGGAGATCCACTTCGACGGCCGGCCGGGGCGCTTCGGCGGGATCAGGGACAGCGAGGACGCGGGGATCGTCATCATCCACCAGGAGCTGGCGCTGTGCCCGCAGCTGTCCATCGCCGAGAACATCTTCCTCGGCAACGAGCAGGCCACCCGCGGGCTCATCGACTGGAACCGGACCAACCACGAGGCCGCCCGGCTGCTGGAGCGCGTCGGCCTGCCGGAGAGCCCGGTGACCCAGGTGTCGGACCTCGGCGTGGGCAAGCAGCAGCTCGTGGAGATCGCCAAGGCCCTGTCGAAGGAGGTGCGGCTGCTCATCCTCGACGAGCCGACCGCGGCGCTCAACGACCAGGACTCGGCGCACCTGCTCGACCTGCTGCGCGACCTGCGCGACCAGGGCATCACGTGCGTGATCATCTCTCACAAGCTCAACGAGATCATCGCGATCGCCGACTCCATCACGATCCTGCGGGACGGCCGGACGATCGAGACCCTGCTGATGGCGGGCGGCGAGGTGTCGGAGGACCGGATCATCTCCGGCATGGTGGGCCGCGACCTGGACCACCGCTTCCCGCCGCACGAGCCCCGCATCGGCGAGGAGGTGCTGCGCATCGAGGACTGGACGGTGCACAGCCCCGCCCAGCCCGGCCGGCGGATCGTCTCGGGGGCGAGCCTGACGCTGCGCAGAGGCGAGATCGTCGGGCTGGCGGGGCTGATGGGCGCCGGGCGGACCGAGCTGGCCATGAGCGTCTTCGGGCGCACGTACGGGGTCGGCATCTCCGGGCGGATTTACAAGGACGGCCGGCCGGTGGAGATCCGCGACGTGCGGGACGCCATCCGCCTCGGCATCGCCTACGCCACCGAGGACCGCAAGCGCTTCGGGCTCAACCTCGTCGAGGACATCAAGCGCAACATCTCGGCGGCCGGCCTGTCACGGCTGAGCCGGCGCGGCTGGGTGAACGAGAACGAGGAGTACCGGGTCGCCGAGGGGTTCCGGCGCGACATGAACATCAAGGCGCCGGGCGTGCAGAGCCTGGTGAGCAAGCTCAGCGGCGGCAACCAGCAGAAGGTCGTGCTGTCGAAGTGGATCTACACCGACCCCGACGTGCTCATCCTGGACGAGCCCACCCGGGGCATCGACGTCGGCGCGAAGTACGAGATCTACACGATCATCAACCGGCTGGCCGACGAGGGCAAGGCGGTGCTGGTCATCTCCTCGGAGCTGCCGGAGCTGCTCGGCCTGTGCGACCGGATCTACACGCTCTCGCAGGGCCGCGTCACCGGTGAGCTGCCGCGTGGGGAGGCGACCCAGGAACGCCTGATGTACCACATGACCATGGGACAGGAGTAGACCCGGATGAGCAGCAGCACCACGCCCGCCGACCTCTCGGTGGGAGCCCCGGACGACGGGCGGGGCGGGCGGCGGCCCCGCCGGCTGCCGGTCAACATCCGGCAGAGCGGCATCTACATCGCCTTCGCCCTGATCATCGCGTTGTTCTCGCTGCTGACGGACGGCGCCCTGCTGCAGCCGCAGAACATCTCGAACATCATCGTCCAGAACTCCTACATCCTCATCCTCGCCATCGGCATGATCCTGATCATCATCGCCGGGCACATCGACCTGTCGGTGGGCTCGGTGGTGGCGGTCACCGGCGCGGTGTCGGCCGTGCTCATGGTGAGCTACGGGATCCCCTGGCCGGTCGCGCTGCCGATCACCATGGTCGTGGGCGGTCTCATCGGGGCCTGGCAGGGGTTCTGGGTGGCCTACTTCGGCATCCCGTCGTTCATCGTCACGCTGGCGGGCATGCTGCTGTTCCGCGCGCTGACCCTGACCGTGCTGGGCAACCAGGGCATCGGCCCGTTCCCGGAGGCGGTGCGCACGCTGTCCAACGGCTTCACCGACGGCTACCTGGGCAACGTCGGGCTCGGCCCGCTGGGCGGCGCCGACCTGTTCAGCCTGCTGGTGGGGCTGCTGGCCGTGGCCGGGATGGCGGCGTCCCGGTGGCGGACGCGCGCCGCCCGCGCGGGCTACGGGCAGGAGGTCGAGTCGATGGCCGTGTTCGCGGTGAAGCTGGTCGCGGCGGCCGCGCTCATCCTGGCCGTGGTGGTGCAGCTGGCCCGGTTCAGGAACCTGCCGTGGGTCCTGGTGCTGCTGGCCGTCCTGGTGCTGGGCTACTCGGTGCTGGCCGGCCGGTCGGTGTTCGGCCGGCGGATCTACGCGGTCGGCGGCAACCTGCAGGCGGCGGTGCTGTCCGGCATCAAGGTCAAGTCGATGGTGTTCTGGATCTTCGTCAACATGGGGGTGCTGGCCTCCCTGGCGGGGATCATCTTCGCCGGGCGGCTCAACCAGGCCGGGCCGACCGCGGGCAACTCCTTCGAGCTGGACGCGATCGCGGCCGCCTTCATCGGCGGGGCGGCGGTCCAGGGCGGTGTCGGCAAGGTGGTCGGGGCGATCACCGGCGGCCTCATCATGGGCGTGATCAACAACGGCATGTCGCTGATCGGCTCCCCCAGCGAGCGGGTCATGCTGGTCAAGGGCATCGTGCTGCTCGCCGCGGTCGCCTTCGACGTGTGGACCAAGCGGCGGGCGGGCGCGGCCCGTTAACGGGTTGCCCGGATCCCATCCTGGTGCTGGGATGGCCGGATGGATCTTGATGTGGTGCTGGCCCTGTTCGACCGGCAGATGCGGCGGGAGGCGCGGCCCGACGGCCCCGGCGTCCGCGTCGAGCGCGTGGACGGCGTGGTGCGGCAGACCGGCGAGTCGAACACGGTCGTCTGGTCCGATCTCGACGAGGCCGGCGCGGACACGGCGATCGCCGCCCAGGTGCGCCACTTCAGCGCGCTGGGCCTCGAGTTCGAGTGGAAGCTCTACGGGCACGACCGGCCGGCCGACCTCGGGCGGCGGCTGCGGGCGGCCGGGTTCGTGCCCGACCCGGCCGAGACGCTGATGGTCGCCCCGGTCTCCGGCCTGTCCGCGGACGTCCGGCCGCCGGACGGCGTCCGCCTGGTGCCGGTCACCGACGCGGCCGGGGTGGAGCTGCTGATGGAGGCGCACGACCAGGCGTTCGGCGAGGCCCGGCCCGAGCTGGGGCGGCAACTGCTCGACCGGCTGACGCGGGAGCCGGACACGATGGTCGCGGTGGTCGCGCTGGCCGGTGACCGGCCGGTGAGCGGGGCTCGGATCGACCTGACCCCCGGCACCGAGTTCGCCGGCCTGTGGGGTGGGGGCACCGTGGCGGCCTGGCGGGGGCGCGGGATCTATCAGGCCCTCGTCGCCTACCGGGTCCGCGTCGCCGCCGAGCGCGGCTACGGCTACCTCCAGGTGGACGCCGCCGACCAGAGCCGCCCGATCCTGCGCCGCCTCGGGTTCACACCGCTGACCACTACGACTCCGTACATATACCGGCCATAGTCATTTTCCTGGATAAATGGCCGTAAATACGAATACGACAAACATTCACTTATCGCATCCGAAATGAGCGGAACATCCGTCACCGAAAATAACGCTACCGTTACACATAGCTCTGCTTACCCCCTATTGGGGTGAAACGGTTGTGACGCCCAGGTAGTGGTGTAAGACTCGATTTCGAGCGCTCGGATGAGCCGGGGCCCGCCGGACGCTCGACACCCGGAGCCGTCAGGGAGGTGGAACAACGCGACCGGAATATGATTCCGGTCAATAGGGTGGGGTTGATTAGGCACATGTCGTTGAATCCGCGCCTGGTAAAGGAGAGTTTCTCCGTCATCGAGCCGGTGGCGGACAAGGCCGCCGCCTACTTCTACGGCCGGCTGTTCGCCGAGAGCCCGCCGCTGCGGAGCATGTTCCCGCCGGCCATGGACGTCCAGCGCGACCGGCTCTTCGGCGCCCTGACCCGCATCGTGTGGAGCCTCGACAGCCCCGACAGCCTCGCCTGCTTCCTCGGCCAACTGGGGCGCGACCATCGCAAGTACGGCGTGGTCGCCGAGCACTACACCGCGGTCGGCAACGCCCTGCTGGCGACGGTCAGGAGGTTCGCCGCCGACATCTGGACCAGCGAGATCGAGGCCGCCTGGGTGGCCGCCTACCGCTCTGCGGCCAACCTGATGATCGAGGCGGCCGACTCCGACGCCGGGGTGTCGCCCGCGTGGTGGCTGGCCGAGGTCGTCGACCACGAACGGCGGGCCCGCGACATCGCGGTCATCACGCTGCGGCCCACCCAGCGCCTGCCCTACACCGCGGGCCAGTACATCAACGTGCAGACCGCGCGCTGGCCGCGCGTGTGGCGGACCTTCTCCATCGCCAACGCGCCACGCGTGGACAACACGATCCGGCTGCACGTGCGCTCGATCCCGGGCGGCTGGGTCTCGACCACGCTGATCCGCGACACCCGCATCGGCGACACCGTCATGGCCGGGCCGCCGATGGGCACGATGGCGCCGCCGGAACGCGGCACACGCGACCTGCTCTGCGTGGCGGGCGGCACCGGGCTGGCGCCGCTGAAGGCCATCATCGAGCAGGTCATCAAGTCGGGCCGCCGGCCCAACATCCACCTGCTGTACGGCGCGCGCACGGCGGAGGAGCTGTACGACCTGCCCGACCTGATCCGGATGGAGTCGTCCTTCCCGTGGCTGCGCGTGGTGCCCGTGGTGTCGGACGAGCCGGGCTACGAGGGGATGCGCGGAACCCTGCCGGAGGTCACGCGGCGCTTCCACTCCTGGACCGAGCACGAGGTGTACGTGTGCGGGCCGTCCTCCATGGTCAACGAGACGGTCCGGCGGCTGCAGACGGACGGCGTGCCCCTGTCGCGCATCCACCGTGACATCGTGCACGGCGAGCGGTAGGCGCCCGGCGCCGGCGGCTCGGCGCTGGTTTCGCGTCGAGGCCACCGGCGAGGCGGTCCCATGCTGGACCTGTCGCTCTTCCGCAGCCCAGGTCGTGATGGGCGGCGTGATGCGCCGTGTGTCGCCAGGCGAAGGGCGCAACGCGGCGGCTGGCGATCGGCCCCAGACCCTACTCGGCCAGGACCTGGCGGAGCGTGACGGCGAAGGCGTCCGGGTCACCCTTCATGCCGAAGTCGCCGTCGAGAAAACCGCCGTGGTGGCTGGGGAAGGTCACGGGCGCCGTGCCCAGCCGTTCGGCGACCGCCACGCCCGCGCGGTGGGCCATCTCCCCCTCCGACTCGGCTCCGACGCCGATGACGACGCGGGTCGACGACGCGCGCAGCGCGTCGAAGTCGTGCTCGTGGTGCGTACAGGTGATGAGGTTCTGCCTGAACAGCACGTCGTCGCGGGAACCGTCGTCTTCGGTCGGCAGTCCGAAATCGGCCGGGCCCGGAGCGGGCCGATCGGCGAGATCGGCCGGGATCTCGCCCCGCAGGCTGCTGACCGCGATGAATTTGGCCATGGCCGGCCCGAAGCCGTCCCGCTCGTACGTCCGGCGGATGTCGGCCACCGCGGCCAGCGCGTGCTCGCGGTCCGGCAGGGCCTGGGCGGCCGGAGGCTCGTGCGCCACGAGCGTGCGCACCTGCTCCGGATGCCGGGCCACCAGCACCAGGGCGTTGACGGCGCCCCCGCTGCTGGCGAAGATGTCCACCGGCCCGCCGCCGAGCGCGGTGATCAGCCGGTGCAGGTCGTCGGCGTGCTGCTCGGGTGTCGACTCGCCGGCGCCGTCGGTCCGCTCGCTCCGCCCGATCCCGCGCGGGTCATAGGTCACCACCGTACGGTCCCGGAAGTGCCCGGCCAGGGCGGCGAAGCCGCTGGCGTCCATCGGCGATCCGATCATCAGCAGGGCCGGCGCGCCGCCCGCCTCGGCCTCCCGCACGTCGTAGTGGAGGATGCCGCCGGGCACCTCAAGGGTGTGGGTCTTGGGCTCGCTCATGTGCGTGCTCCTTTCCAATGCCTGTGATGTAGACACCGGGAGCCGGCGAAACTCGTCGGCCGGTCGGTTTTTGATGGGGACGTCCAGCATCGCCGATCCGCGACCGCGGCCGGCTGTCTTCCGGTCAGCGGAAGGCCGCGGCGGTCTCCTCGTCGTTGGGCCAGAACGTCTCGATGGCCAGCTCCGACACCGTCACGTCCACCGGCGTGCCGAAGGTCGCGATCGTGGTGAACATCGACAGGATCCGGTCGCCGTGCCTGATCCGCAGCGGCACCAGGATGTCGGCGGGCCCGGGCACGAGCGCCACGTTCAGGTCCACCCCCGGATAGGTGTAGGCGGCCAGCTCGTCGTGCAGCTCGGCCAGCCGCCCGTCGCCGGACACCTCCGCCTGCCTGCGCAGCCGGTGCAGCAGGTGCGCGCGCACCTCCGCCAGGTTCACCAGCCGGCCGCCCATCGCGTCGGGGTGCAGCGACAGCCGCATCGCGTTGACCGGCTCCTTCAGGAGTTCGGCGGGCACGCCCTCCATGAACAGCCCGGCCGCCCGGTTGGCCGCCACCAGGTTCCAGGCCGCGTCCACCACCAGGGCCGGGTACGGCTCGTGCCCGGCGAGGATCTTGTCCAGCGCCTGCCGTACGGTGCGCATCTCGGGGGCGCGCACCTCGCGCTCGGGGAACACCGGCGCGAACCCCGCCGCGACCAGCAGCCGGTTGCGGTGCCGCAATGGCACCTCCAGCTCCTCGGCCAGCCTCATCACCATCTCGCGGCTCGGCCGGGCCCGCCCGGTCTCCAGGAAGCTGAGGTGCCGGGACGACACGTCGGCCTCGATCGCCAGATCCAGCTGGCTCACGCGGCGGCGCTGCCGCCACGATCGCAACAAATCACCAAAAGCCTCATCTTGTACGGCAAGCGCTCCCATACCGCAAAACAGTAGGACAGGGAGGGAAGCGCCACGATTACCTGGCGGGTAATCCGGCGGCAAATCTCCCAGCTCTCGGCGGCCTCCGCGATGGCGTGACACGATGGCCGGAAAGCGAACACAGGAGCGATGGGAGCTTGGCATGAGTGATGTGATGCTCGCGATCGGCACCCGCAAGGGCCTGTTCCTGGCCCGCTCGGCCAACGGCGGCGCGTTCGAGGTCGAGCCGATCCGGTTCTCCACGGTCGGTGTCACCTCGGTGGCGATCGACACGCGCGGCGCCGTCCCCCGGCTGCTCGCCGGGATCGAGTACGGCCACTTCGGGCCCTCGGTGACCTACTCCGACGACCTCGGCGCGACCTGGCAGGAGGCGCCGCGACCACCCGTCGCCTTCCCTGAGAAGACGGGTGCCACGCTCACCCGGGTGTGGCAGCTGACGCCGTCGCCGGCGGAGCCCGACGTGGTGTGGGCGGGCGCGGAGCCGGCCGCGCTCTTCCGCTCCGAGGACCGCGGGGCCACCTACGAGTTCGTCGAGGGCCTGTGGGAGCACCCCCACCGGGAACACTGGCATCCGGGCGGCGGCGGGCTCTGCCTGCACACGATCATCCCGCACCCGTCCGACCCCAAGATCATGGGCATCGCGGTGTCGGCGGCCGGCTTCTACCGCACCGTCGACGGCGGGCTGTCCTGGGAGGCGGCCAACCAGGGGATCCGGGCGCCCTTCCTGCCCGAGGGGCAGCAGTATCCCGAGTTCGGGCAGTGCGTGCACAAGGTGGGCATGCACCCGTCGCGCCCCGACCGGTTGTTCCTGCAGCACCACTTCGGCGTCTACCGCAGCGACGACTTCGGCGGCTCCTGGCACGACATCGGCGCGTCGCTGCCGTCCGACTTCGGCTTCCCGATCGTGGTGCACCCCTCGCGGCCCGACACCGCGTACGTGCTGCCGCTGCGGGCCGACATCGACCGCACCCCCGTCGACCACCGCCTGCGGGTCTACCGCACCGATGACGCGGGCGCGACCTGGCGGGCGTCCGGCCGGGGGCTGCCCGAGCCGCCGGTGCACGCGGCCGTGCTGCGCGACGCGATGACCGCCTCCGACGCGGGCGTCTACTTCGGCACCCGCGACGGCGAGGTCTACGCCTCGCGCGACGACGGCGACAGCTGGTCGCTGGTGGCCCGGCACCTGCCCGACGTGCTCTCGGTGCGCGCGGCGGTGCTGTAGCCGATGGCCAAGCCCGTGACGATGGTCGTGTTCGTGCTGCCCGGCTCGCTGCGGCGCTGGGTGAGCGGCCGGAGCGAGGTCAAGGTCTTCGCCGTGGGCGCCGACACCGAGACCCCGCCCACGCTGGGCTCGGCGCTCGACACGCTCCGGCGCACCCACCCGCTGCTGGAGGAACGGCTGCGCGACGAGTACGGCCGCATCCGCCGGCATATCAGCATGATCATCTCAGGCGAGGACGCCCGCGGCCTCGGCAGCCTCGACTGCGCGCTGCCGCCGGGCGCCGAGGTCTACGTGATGCCGACGCTCGCCTGAACCCGGCGCTGGGGCAGGCGGGTCCTGCCTCAGCGCCCTTTCGGCAGGCCACCGTCAGGCGCCCCCACCGGCCCGGTCACCACGATCGAGAGATCACCCGCCACCGGTGGTTCGTGAGGATCGTCAGGTGTCAGGGACAGACGCGGCCGTTGGCTTCGAAGGCCGCGTGGGTCAGGGGCATGAGCCCCGCCCACAGCTCCTCCATCTGCTCGGCGACCATCTCGATCTCGCGCTGCGGGAACGAGGGGAACGCGGAGTCCTCGCGCTTGACACGCAGTGACAGGAAGTTCATCAGAGCGCGGGCGTTGCACGTGGCGTACATCGACGAATAGAGGCCGACCGGGAGCACGGTGCGGGCCACCTCCCGGGCCACTCCTGCCTCGAGCATCTCCAGATAGGCGTGGTAGGCCTGCCGGTAGCTCTCCTGGGTCACCTCGGTGACCAGCTTGTGCTGCTCGGGAGTGCCGCTGGTATAGACATATTTGCCGGGCCTGCCTTCTTGGACCAGCTTGCGATCGGGCCCTGGCACATAGAAGACCGGGACCAGCTGCCGATATCTGCCGGACTCCTCGTTGTAGGAAAAAGTCCGGTGCCGCATGAACTCACGGAACACGAAGATCGGCGCGCTGACGTAGAAGGTCATCGACGAGTGCTCGAACGGCGTGCCGTGCCGGTCCCTCATCAGGAAGTTGATCAGGCCCTTGGACCGCTCGGGGTCGGCTTCGACCTCGGCCAGCGAGCTCTCCCCCTTGGTGGAGACGCGTGCGGCCCACAACACGTCGACATCGGACGCGGCGGACTTGACCAACTCCACGTCCATGTCGCTACGAAACTTGATCTCGATCTCCGGTTCGACGGCGTGCATGCGGAGCCCCCACTCGGTTGATGTGACGGCCACCAGCAAACCAGGTCAGGAGCTCGCACGCGACTCCGGCCTCAGGTCTCGGGCCCGGGATTCCACAGGTCTCGGGCCCGAGAGCTCGGGGCTCGGGGCTCGCGGCTCAGGTGATGTCGCGGCGCAGCGTGGTGGTCGAGGCCACCGCCGCGAAGACCAGCGCGTAGCCGAGCAGCACCACGCCACCGGCCCAGGCCGGCAGCAGCCAGTCGGTGCCGAGGCCGAGGTCCACGCCGCTGCTGGTGAGCGCGGCGGCGGCGCCGCCGGGCGTCCACTTGCCCACCGGCTGCAGCGCGGGGATCGCGCTGACGACGGCCTCGATGACGAAGACCCAGGCGACGGCCGCGATGATGGCGCCCAGCTGGTTGCGGATCAGCGCGCCGAGCCCGATGCCGAACAGCGTGTAGAGCATCAGCACGGCCAGCGTGCCCACGACGATCCTGGCGGTCGCCCCGGTGAAGGCCAGTTCGCCACCGGCGATCGACACCGTGACCACCACCGCGACCGCGGTCAGCGCCAGCACGACCAGCCCGAACGCCAGGCCCACGACGACGCCCGCGCCGAGCTTGCCGACCACCACCCGCGCCCGCCTGGGCGTGGTCAGGAACGTGCTGGTGATGGTCTGGTAGCGGTATTCGGAGGTCATCATGACGACCCCGAGGACCATCGGGAAGACCGCGCCGCCCGCGCCGAGCCCCCACAGGAGATCCTGGAACTCCCGGGTGTCGCGGCCGGGGATCGCGGGGGCGCCGGGCTGGTCACCGGTCACTCCCGCGAAGCCGATGGTGAGCCCCAGCTGCAGCAGCGCGTAGGCGACCGTGACGGCCAGCATCACCCACCACAGGCGGGTGGTGGTGAGCTTCTGGAGCTCCGCGCGGATCAGCCTCATCAGCTCTCCCCTTCCCCGGTCAGCTCCAGGAAGACGTGTTGCAGGTCGCTGCGCTCCTGGCCGACCTCGGTGAGCACGACCCGTTCGTCCAACGCGATCTGGCCGATGCGCTCGGCGTCGAGCCCGGTCACCCGCAGGAAACCGTCGGCCTGCGTGACCGTGGCGCCGGCCCGTTCGAGGGCGGGGACCAGCTCCCCGGGGGTGGCCGTGCGCACCCGGATGGCCGCGTCGCCGTTGGAGACGAGTTCGGCCAGGCTCCCCTGGCGGACAAGACGGCCCTTGGCGATGATCACCACGTTGTCGACGGTCTGCTCGACCTCGGCCAGCACGTGGCTGGAGACCAGGACCGCGGCGCCCCGCTCGTGGGCCAGGTGACGCAGGAAGCCGCGCAGCCACTGGATGCCGGCCGGGTCGAGCCCGTTGGCGGGCTCGTCGAGGATGAACACGCGGGGGTGGCCGACCAGGGCGGTGGCCAGCGCCAGCCGCTGCCGCATGCCGAGCGAGAAGCCCATCACCCGCTTGCCGGCGACGTCGGCCAGACCGACCTGTTCGAGCGCCTCGTCAGCGCGCGCGAGAGGCAGCCCGGCCGCGGTGCAGATGATCCGCAGATGGTTGAGGGCCGTGCGGCCCGGATGGAAGTTGGTGGCTTCGAGCACCGCGCCCACCTCGCTGAGCGGGTGCGGCAGCTCGACGTAGCGCCGGTCGTTGACCAGCGCCGTCCCGGAGTCGGCGGTGACCAACCCCAGCAGGCAGCGCAGCGTGGTGGTCTTGCCGGCGCCGTTGGGCCCCAGATAGCCGGTGATCGTGCCCGGCTCGACCGTGAACGACACGCCGTCGACCGCGCGCACGGCTCCGAATGACTTGCCCAGGTCTCGAATCTCGATCGCACTCATCGTGGGCGATTATGGCGAAGTCTGGACGAGCCGCACCTCCTCCCGGAGGAGGAAATCACAACCGGTAGACGCGGCGGGCGTTGCCGGAGCCGACCATGTGGGCCACGCGGGCCGCGTCGGCGGCGCTCCACTCACCCGCGTCGAGCCGCGCCTTGAGCGCCCCGCCCAGCGAGCGCCGGAAGTGGAGCGCGCCCAGGTGACAGGTCTCGGCCACGCCGGCGCAGTCGGAGCCGAACATCTGCTTGTGGAACGGCGCCAGCTCCAGGAGCTCGTCCATCACCCGCCACGCCCCGGCCGCGCTGCGGGTGAGGGCGGGCCCCACGTCGACGTGCACGTGCGGGTGGACGTTGGCCAGATGGGCGGCCTGGCGGTGGTAGGGGTAGCAGTGGAGCAGGATCACCGGCACCCCGAGCGGCTGCAGCGCCCTGATGAAGCCGGTCATCCGCGCAGGGTCGGCCAGGTGCTGGCCGACGCCGGTGTCGCCGAGGCCGGTGTGAAACTGCAGGGGCAGCCCGCGCTCCCTGGCCACGTCGACCGCGGTCCAGAGCAGGTGGCGCAGCAGGATCGGGTCGGTCAGCAGCTCCTTGGGGTCGGACAGCCGCCGGTTGGCCGCGGCGAGCACCGAGCCGCGGCTCGGCCTGGACGGGTCGAAGCCGAGGCCGCACCGGTGGGCGATGACCGTCTTCATCCCGACGGCCCTGACGGCCCGGGCGGCGAGCTCCTCGGCGAGGCTGTCCATGTAGTCGAGGGCGACCTCGGCCACCTCCGCCACGTCCTGCTCGATCTGCTCGATCCGGATGATCTCGTCGGCCACGGCGGAGCCGAGCCGGCCCAGCTCGGCGGCCGACAGCAGCTCGCCGCCCTCCACCCCGGTGTCGACCAGGAACGCCAGCACCCCGGCCGCCCGCAGGAGCCGCCGGTTGACCTCGTCGGCGCCGAGCTCGGCCCGCCGGGCGAGGTAGACGGTGGGGGCGACGTGCGGCTCCAGGTCGAGCACGGGAGCGCACCAGCGGCGGATCGCGACGCCGATCGGGGTGTCGAAGTGGGTGGTGCCGGGCGGCGCGGGCCCTCCGCCTGCGCTGATCAGCAGCTCGAAGGGGGCTCTGGACAGGTCGTCGCGGCGCACCCCGTGGCAGTGGTGGTCGACGAGCGGGGCGAGCAGGGCCTCACGCACCGTGTCGGGAAGGTCTACGGGGAGCATGCGGAGACTCTAGGGGGTCGCCGCATGCTCCCGGGGTGGTTTTACCGACGCGAGAGCCGCAGCACGTTCGCGATGACCTTCGCGCCCGCGCCGCCCTCGGCCGTGAGGATCGACTCGGGGTGGAACTGCACGGCGAAGCGGCGGTTGCGGGTGTCCTCGATCGCCATCACGTTGCCGTCGGGCGTGAGGGCGGTGGCGGTGAAGCCGACGACGCCGGGCCGCTTGGCGTGCAGCGAGTGGTAGCGGGCCGCGGTGAACTCGGCGGGCAGCCCGTCGAGCAGCGCGCTGTCGCCGAGCCGCGTCACCTGGCCGCGTTTGCCGTGCTCGGGGTGGTCGAGCAGCTCCAGCGAGCCGCCCGCCTGCTCGACCATGGCCTGCAGGCCGAGGCAGACGCCGAAGACCGGCAGGTCGCGGGCGTAGATCTGGCCGATCAGCGCCGACATGCCGAAGTCGGACGGCCAGCCGGGGCCGGGTGAGAGCACCACCAGGTCGGGCGCGAGCTCGTCGATCGTCTCGGCGGGGAACCCGTGGCGCAGCGTCACCACCTCGGCCCCCTCCTGGCGGAAGTAGTCGGCCAGCGTGTTGACGAAGGAGTCCTCGTGGTCGACGAGCAGCACCTTCATGCCCTGGCCGGGCTGCTCCCTGACCGGCGGGACGGGCGCCGCGTGCGGCTCGTTGACGGCGGCGAGCGCGCCGAGCAGGGCGCTGGCCTTGAGCTCGGTCTCGCGCTCCTCGGCGGCGGGGTCGGAGTCGAAGAGCAGGGTGGCCCCGGCCCTGACGGTGGCGACGCCGTTCCTGATCTGCGCGGTGCGCAGGGTCAGGCCGGTGTTCATGGAGCCGTCGAAGCCGATGAAACCGATCGCCCCGCCGTACCACCTGCGGGTGGTCGCCTCGTGGTCCTCGATGAACTGCATGGCCCAGGTCTTGGGCGCGCCGGTCACCGTGACGGCCCACATGTGGGTGAGGAAGGCGTCGAGGGCGTCGAACTCGGGGCGCAGCCGGCCCTCGATGTGGTCGACGGTGTGGATCAGGCGGGAGTAGAGCTCGATCTGGCGGCGGCCGATGACCTGGACGGAGCCGGGCACGCAGACGCGCGACTTGTCGTTGCGGTCGACGTCGGTGCACATGGTCAGCTCCGACTCCTCCTTGACGCTGGACAGGAGGGTGCGGATGGCCTCGGCGTCCTCGACCGGGTTGCTGCCGCGGGCGATCGTGCCGGAGATGGGGCAGGTCTCGACGCGGTCGCCGGTGACCCGTACGTACATCTCGGGCGAGGCGCCGACCAGGTGCTCGCCCTCGCCGAGGCTGATGATGAACTCGTAGGGGGCCGGGTTGCTGTGGCGCAGGCCGCGGTAGAAGGCGGCCGGGTCGGCGCAGGAGGCGTGGAAGACCTGGCCGGGGACGACCTCGAACAGGTCGCCGCGCTTGAACTTCTCCTTGGCGGCGGCCACGACCTTGGCGTAGGCGCCCTTCACCGGGTCGGCCGGGATCTCGGCGGGGGCGGTGGGCGGGGTGACGTCGCCGGTCCTTTCCAGCCCACGGGTGGTGGCGCCGTCGGCGGTGAACTCGTAGCGGTGCTCCAGGCAGGTCTCGCGCTGCCGGTCGATCACGATGAGCCGGTCGGGCAGGTGCAGCACGAGGTCGCGCTGGTCGTCGGGCCGGACGAGCTCCTGCCGGATCGGCTCGAACTGGAAGGCCAGGTCGTAGCCGAAGGCGCCGTAGAGGCCGAGGTGCGGGTCGTCGCCCCGGAAGGCGGCGATGACCTCGCGGATCGCGGTGAACACCGTGGGCCTGCGGCTGCGCATCTCCTCGGGCAGCAGGTCCTCCGACTCCGGCACGTGGACCTCGACCCGGTCCTTCGTCGGCTCCTCGACCGGCTTGCCCGCGGCCAGCAGGCAGGACACCACGGCGGGGAGGATCACCCTGCCGCGCGCGTTGAGCGCCCTGGCGGAGATGGTGCGGCCCCTGGCGACCAGCTCCAGGCAGGGGTCGACGTAGCCGAACGCCCATCGGCTGTAGCGGCCGGGATAGTCCATGCCGGAGGAGAACGCGCCGCCGCGCCTCTCGCCCAGGGCCGTCACGATCTCCTCGAGCGCCTCTTCCGACACCTCGCGCGTCTCGCGCTCGACGCCGATGCCGCCGGCCGTGACATATCCGCTGGTATATCCGCTCGTCTCCACGTACTGCCCCTTGTCGATGTGAGCCGTCAAATGATGAGCCCCGGGGGCGGACACGAAAAAAGCCGCCATCCGGGGCGGCCGTCCGTTGAAATGCGAGTATCGCGCCGCCTAGGAGCGGCGCCACCACTGGAGCTCGGCGCGACTTCGCATGCCCCCCAGGGTAGCCGCCACACACAAGATCACGCAACGCGGCACGCTCGCGGTCACGGCTCACGAAGGTCGGCTAGCTTCTCGGGCATGGAACGCCCCCCACCGGCCTGGCGGCCGGTCACGTCCATCGCGGTCGCCCTGGTCGCGATCCTGATCTCCGTCAGCGGCCGTTACGGCTACCACCGTGACGAGCTCTACTTCCTCTTCCTGTCCGACCATCCCGCCTGGGGGTACGTCGACCAGCCGCCGCTGACCCCGCTGCTGGTGAGGCTGTCCGACGCGCTGTTCGGCGACTCGCTGGTCGCGTTCCGGCTGCTGCCCGCGCTGGCCGCCGGGATCCTGGTGGTGCTGGTCGCGCTCATCGCGCGCGAGCTCGGCGGCGGGGGCACGGCCCAGACCCTGGCCGCGTTCGGCACCGCCACCGGCGCGTACACCCTCATCGTGGGCCACACCGTGCTGACGGCGAGCTTCGACCTGCCGTTCTGGGCCGCGGGCATCCTGTTCGCGGTCAAGGCGCTGCTGCGCGGGCAGCCCCGGTGGTGGGCGGCCGTCGGCCTGGTCCTGGGTCTGGCCACGTACAACAAGTACCTGATCGCGATGCTGGTGCTGGGGCTGGCCGCCGGGTTGCTGCTGGCGGGGCCGCGCAGGGTGCTGATCAGCCCCTGGCTGTGGGCGGGGGCCGCGATCGCGCTGGCGCTCGCCGCCCCCAACCTGATCTACCAGGCCACCCATGACTGGCCGCAGCTGACGATGGCGGAGGCGCTCGGCGAGGACAAGGGCGGCGAGATGCGGCTGATGTTCGCGCCCATGCAGCTGATCCTGTTCGGGCCGGTGGTGTCGGTGATCGGCGCCTTCGGCTGGTGGCGGCTGTGGCGCGACCGCCGGGTGCGGGCGCTGGCCGTGGCCTACCCCGTCACCGCTGTGGCGACGCTGGTCAGCGGGGGGCGCTTCGACTACACGGCGGGCCTCATCCTGCTGCTGTTCGCGGCGGGGTGCGTGAGCGCGCAGGAGGCCGGGCTCGGCAGGGCACGTCAGGCGCGGGTGTCCCTGGTGTTCAACGGCCTGGGCTCGGCGGTGATCGCGCTGCCGCTGATCCCGGTCGCCGTCCTGGCCGCCACCCCCGTGCCCGCGATCAACGAGGTGGCGCGCGAGTCGGTCGGCTGGCCGGAGTTCGACGCCGCGGTGACCGGGGTGCTGCGCTCGCTGCCGCCCGGCGAACAGGCCAGGGCGGTGATCGTGACCGGCAACTACGGCGAGCACGGCTCGCTCGCGCGGGCGGGCCTGCCGCGTGTCTACTCCGGTCACAACCAGCTGTGGGAGTACGGCCCGCCGCCCGAGTCGGGCACCGTCGCCATCCTGGTGAACACCGGCCGTCGCGAGGATTTCGACACCTGCGAGCCCCGGGCGCGGGTGGACAACGGCGCCGGGATCGACAACGAGGAGCAGGGCATGACGGTGTGGCTGTGCCGGGGGCTCCGGCGGCCGTGGAGCACCACCTGGCCAGATTTCCAGCATTGGAACTGAACACCCCCGGGCTACCACATTCCGGGCGGCATCTGTTACTGGTAGGTCATGCGACACGTCCGGCTCCAGCGTGACCTGCCTGTGCCGATGCCCGACGGCGTGACCCTGCTGGCCGACCGCTACGCCCCGGCCGGGTCGGACCGGCCCCCGGCCATCCTGATCCGCTCCCCCTACGGCAGGCGCGGGCTGTTCGGGTGGATGTACGGCCGGGGGTTCGCGCGCCACGGGTTCCAGGTCGTGATCCAGAGCTGCCGGGGCGGTTTCGGCTCCGGCGGGCTGCTCGACCCGCTGGGCGACGAGCGCGACGACGGCCTGGCCACCATCGCGTGGCTGCGCGAGCAGCCCTGGTACGGCGGGTCGTTCGCCATGTTCGGCCCCTCCTACCTCGGTTACACGCAGTGGGCCGTCGCCGCCGAGGCCGGGCCCGAGCTGAAGGCGATGGCCACCCAGATCACCGCCTCGCAGTTCAGGGACGCCGCCTACGTGGGCGGCGCGTTCGCGCTGGAGTCGGCGCTGAGCTGGACCACGCTGACCGACGCCATGTCGCGCCGGTTCGGCGGCACGGCCGTGCTGACCGCGCCCCGGCTGACCCGGCGGGCCGTGCTGTCGGGGCGGCCGGTGTCGGAGCTGGACCTGGTGTCGGCCGGCCGGCCGCTGCGCTTCTACCGGGACCTGCTGGCCCACCACGCCGACCCGGCCGCGCCGTACTGGAACAAGCGTGACTTCTCGCCCAGGGTGGGTGAGGTGAAAGCGGCGGTCACCATGCTGGGCGGCTGGTACGACGTGTTCCTGCCGTGGCAGCTGAAGGACTACCTGGCGATGCGGGCCGCCGGGCACCGGCCCTACCTGACGATCGGCCCGTGGTACCACGTGGACACCCGGCACGGGCGGCCGTCGATGGCCGAGTCGCTGGCGTGGTTCCGGGCCCACCTGCTGGGCGACGACTCCGGGCTGCGCGAGCAGCCGGTGCGGCTGTACGTGACGGGGGCGCGCGAGTGGCGCGACTACCCCGACTGGCCGGTGCCCGGCACGCGGACTCAGCGCTGGCACCTGCGGCCGGGGTTCGGGCTGGGCACGGATGTCCCCGCCGAGTCGGAGCCCGACCGGTTCCGCTACCACCCCGAGCATCCGACGCCGGTGATCGGCGGGCCGGTGCTGCTGGCCGACTCCCGGCCGCGCGACCAGCGGCGCCTGGAGGCCCGGCGCGACGTGCTGGTCTACAGCTCTCCCGCGCTGGCCTCGGAGCTGGAGATGATCGGGCCGGTCTCGGCCGAGCTGTTCGTCCGGTCCAGCACGCCGTACGTGGACGTGGTGGTGCGCCTGTGCGACGTGCACCCGGACGGCAGGTCGCTCAACCTGGCCGAGGGCGTGCGGCGGCTGGGGCCCGGCGACACCGCCGACGCCGACGGCGTGCGCCGGGTGGCGGTGGACCTGTGGCCGATCGGGCACCGGTTCGGGCGCGGCCACCGGATCCGGGTGCAGGTGGCCGCGGGCGCCTATCCGACGATCGCCCGCAATCCCGGCACCGGCCACCACTTCGCCGCCGGCGGCCCGATGGTGCCCGCCGACGTGGAGGTCTTCCACTCCCCCGCCCGCCCGTCCGCCGTGCTGCTGCCGCTGTGCGCGCCGCGCGGCTGATGTCGCTGGTCCTGCTGCTGCAGGGCCGGGGCGGGATGACGGCGGCCGAGCTGGCCAGGGAGCTGGAGGTGTCGGAGCGGACCGTGCACCGCGACGTGCTGGCGCTGTCGGAGGCGGGTGTGCCGGTCTACGCCGACCGGGGACGCGGCGGTGGTTACCGGCTGCTCGACGGCTACCGGACCCGGCTGACCGGCCTGGACCGGGCCGAGGCCGAGGCGTTGTTCCTGTCGGGGGTGCCCGCGGCGCTGCGCGAGATGGGGCTGCACGAGGTGGCGGCGACCGCCCGGCTGAAGGCCGCCGCCGCGCTCTCCCCCGGTCTGCGCGACGCCCCGGCGACCGCCGCGCAGCGCTTCCACCTCGACGCCCCCGGCTGGTTCGCCGGCGACGACCCACCGCCCGCCGCGCTCGCACCGCTGGCCAGGGCCGTGTGGAACGACCGCCTGGTCACCGCCGCCTACAAGGAGCGGCTTCGGACGCTGGAGCCGTACGGGCTCGTGCTGAAGGCGGGCGCCTGGTATCTGGCGGCCCGCTCGCGTTCGAGGTTCCTGATCTTCCGGGTGGACCGGTTCGGCCCGGTCGAGGTCGGCGAGGCCGGCTTCGACCGGGACTCCGGCTTCGACCTGGCCGCGTTCTGGGCCGAGCAGTCGGCCTGGTTCACCCGGTCGCTGCTGCGGACCGAGATCACGCTGCGGCTCAGCCCGCGCGGGGTGCGCCTGCTCCGCCACATCGCCGACCCGGCCGCCCTGGCCGGTGCGCTCGGCTCGCTCCGGCCCGACGGCACCGTACGGCTCGCGGTCGAGTCGGTCGAGGTGGCCTACGGGCAGGTGCTGAGGTTCGGGCCGGAGGCCGAGGTGCTCGGGCCGCCGCAGCTCCGGGCGCTGGCCGCCGAGGCCGCCGCCCGGATGTCCGGCCTGTACGGGACCGGTCAGGCCCGCACGGCCGGCTGGCGGTGGTCGTCCGGGTCGCCGGGCCGGTCCGGCCTCATCGGTAGTCCTCCGGGTCGGGGGCGGCGCCCGTCTCCGCGGCGTCCGTGAGGTAGCCGACGTCCGTGAGGTACCTCCACACCTGGGGCCTGCTGCCGTCCACGTCGGTGAACCCGTACGCCAGGGCCAGCTCCTCGCTGGAGACCGACCGGCCCGACCAGCGCCGCCGATCGGGGTCGGCGGCCAGGGCGGCGACCGCCCGGCCGGTGTAGGCGGGGGTCTCGGAGACCGCGAACGCGGCGTCGGCCCCCTTGGCGACCGCGTCGCGCCAGGTGTCCTCGGTGACGCCGAAGTGCTCCAGCATCGCCTCGGAGCGCAGGAAGCCGGGCGTGATCGCCACCGCGGTGCAGCCGTGCGGGCGCAGCTCGTGGGCCTGCGCGAACGCGAGCCGGTTGACCGCCATCTTGGCCAGGTCGTAGACGAGCGACTCGCGGTAGCGGCTGACGTTGAAGTCCCAGGTGCCGTCGGTCACCTCCACGACCAGGCCGTCACCGCCCTTGATCAGCAGCGGCAGCAGGTGGTGGCTGGTGATGATGTGGGTGTCGATCCCCAGCCTGAGCAGCCGCAACCCCTTGTCCAGGTCCTGCTCCCAGACCGGCGTGTTCCAGTTCCACAGGGCGTCGGCTCCCCAGACGTCGTTGACCAGGACGTCCAGGCGGCCCTGCTCGCTCTCGATCCGGTCGGCCAGCGCCTTGACCTGGTCGCTCTCGAGGTGGTCCACCTGGACCGCGATGCCGGTGCCGCCGGCCGCGGTGACCAGCTCGGCCGTCTCCTCGATCGTCTCGGACCGGTTCATCTCCGAACGCCGCTCGCGGGTGGTCCTGCCGGTGCAGTAGACGGTCGCGCCGATCGCGCCCAGCTCGCGCGCTATGCCCCGTCCGGTTCCGCGGGTCGCCCCCGCTACCAGTGCAATCATGCGGGTGATCCTGCCCGGTAAAGAGGACATCTCATGTCATGTTTTTTGCCGGACGCCTGTGATAAGCACTTAGTTACTATGAACAGCGAATTCGAGCTCCACGGGGTCAACCACATCGCTCTGGTCTGCTCGGACATGAAGCAGACCGTCGACTTCTACTCCGGCGTCCTGGGCATGCCGCTGATCAAGACGATCGAGCTGCCGATGGGCTGGGGCCAGCACTTCTTCTTCGACTGCGGCGGCGGCAACGCGCTGGCGTTCTTCTGGTTCCCCGACGCGCCGGAGGGCGTGCCGGGCGTGTCCGCGCCGAAGAACCTGCCCGACCGGGGCGAGATGCTGTCGGCGGTGGGATCGATGAACCACATCGCCTTCGACGTGCCGCCCGAGCGGATCGAGGAGTACCGCGACCGCCTCGTCGCCAAGGGCATCGACGTGGGCGTGCTGCTCAACCACGACGACAGCGAGTTCGGCGTGGCGCCGAAGATGCACGACGGGGTGTTCGTCCGGTCCATCTACTTCAAGGACCCCGACGGCGTGCTGGTCGAGTTCGCCGCCTGGACCCGCCCCGTCGGGCAGCCGGGCGACGTGCGGCACGAGCCGAAGACCGCCGCCGACAGGACGGTCTGATGCCGAGGCTGCGGCAGGTGCCGCGCGAGGAGATGACCGACCCGGTGGTCACCTTCTTCAACGACCGGCTGTTCGAGCCCGGCAGGCAGGGCACGGCGACCGGCTCGCCCGGCGACTGGTGGACGGTGTTCGCGCTCGACCCCGCGATCTTCCGGCACTGCGTCAAGGGCTTCCAGCTCTACCGCGACTCCCGGCTCGACCCGGTGCTGCGCGAGCTCGGCCAGACCAGGGCCGGGTGGGCGCGGCAGAGCCAGTTCGTCTACTCCCAGCACTGCAAGCAGCTGCGGGCCCTCGGCGTGCCCGAGGAGAAGGTGGCGGCGATCGCCCACTGGGGCGTCAGCGACCTGTTCGACGAGCTGGAACGGGCCGTGCTCGCCTACACCGACGCGCTCGTGCTCGACGGCGGGCGGGTGCACGACGAGGTGTTCGCGGTGCTCAAACGGCACCTGCCGGACGAGCAGATCCTGGAGCTGACCTACATCACCTGCCTGTACGAGATGCACGCGACGATGGCGCGGGCCCTGCGGCTGGAGTTCGACGACCGGCCCGACCCGATCGTGGAGGTCCCGGCGCCCGACGGGTACGGCGCCCGCGACATCGCCGACGACCTGACCGGCGGCCCGGGGCCTCAGCCGCCCGGGAGGTCCGGGCCGAGGTAGCCGGGGTTGGCGACCTCCAGCTTGGCGCGGACCGCCTGCGCCAGGAGCGGGCCGAGAGCGCCGTCGCCGTCGAGGCGCCCCTCGCGGATCGCGGCGGCCAGCTCCGCGTCCGAGGACACGCCGAGCCGCGCCAGGCGGACGGCGTGCTCCCGCGCCTGGGCGGGGCCGAGTTCGAGCTCGCGCTCGACCATGCCCAGCACGTTGATCGCCACCCGGGTGTGGAAGCGCACCCGGCCGTCCACGGCCGGCAGCACGTCGGCGGCCAGGAAGTCGCGCACCGCGGCCACGAGTTGCGCGGCCGTGGGCACGTCGTGCGGCGCGGGGATCGCCGGCTGCGCGTCCTGTGACATAAGGGACCCCTTATCCGTTGACCCGGCAACGATTTTCGGCTGAGATCCTCTCATGAGCTTCGCCGTCCCCGACAGCGTCCGCCCGATCCGCGACGCCGTCCACGCCTTCATGACCGAGCGGGTGGAGCCGGCGGAGGCCGTGCTGCACGGCGGCGGCCCCGCCGCCGCCTCGGCACTCGACGAACTGCGGCGGGAGGCGAAGAAGGAGGGCCTGTGGGCGCTCGGCCACCCGCGCGAGCTCGGCGGGGGCGGGCTGCCGTTCCTCGACTACGTGTACGTCAACGAGGTGCAGGGCCGCAGCGAGTTCGGCCAGCTCGCCCTCGGCACGTTCACCCTGCAGGACTCGCTGATGCTGCACGAGCACGCCACCCCCGGACAGCGCGAGCGCTACCTGGAGCCGCTGGTGCGGGGCGACATCTGGCCGAGCTTCGCGATGACCGAGCCGAGCGTGTCGAGCAGCGACCCCACCCAGCTGCGGACGGCCGCCGTGCTCGACGGCGACGAATGGGTGATCAACGGGCACAAGTGGTTCACCACCGGCGCGTCACAGGCCGCGTACACGACCGTGATGTGCCGCACCGAGCAGGACGCGCCGCCGCACCTGGCGTTCTCCATGATCCTGGTCCCGACCGACACCCCGGGCTACACCATCGTGCGCGACACCCCGGTGCTCGGCCTCGACGGCGCCCACTGCGAGGTCCGCTACGACGACGTCCGGGTGCCCGCGGCCAACCTGCTCGGCCCGCGCGGGCAGGGCTTCGTCATCGCCCAGAAGCGGCTCGGCCCCGGCCGGATCTTCCACTGCATGCGCTGGCTCGGTCAGGCGCAGCGGGCGTTCGACCTGATGTGCCGCAGGCTGCACGAACGCACCGCCTTCGGCGAGCCGCTGGCCAGGAAGCAGCTCATGCGCCAGCACGTCTTCGACTCCTACGCCGAGATCCAGGCGGCCCGGCTGCTCACTCTCAACGCCGCGCGGGCCGTCGACGCCGGCTCCGACGCCCGCGTCGAGATCGGCGCCATCAAGGTGGTGGGCGCGCGCACGCTGCACAACGTGATCGACCGGGCCATCCAGGTGTACGGCGCCATGGGGCTGACCGGCGACACGCCGCTCGACCGGATGTACCGGCACGCGCGCGCCGGGCGGATCTACGACGGGCCGGACGAGGTGCACATCGACTCGGTGGGCCGGCGGATCCTCGGCGTCTACGCGGCGGGCGGCAACTGGGAGTTCGGCCTGCGATGACCACCGCACACGCTCACCCCTTCGACGCCGAGGCGCTGGTGCGCGAGGTGTTCGGAGCGGGGGCGACGATCGCGTTCAGCGCCCGGCTGCCCGGCGGGGCGTCGCGCGAGACATGGGCGCTCGACGCGGCCACGCCGGACGGCGAGCGGCACGAGCTGATCCTGCGCCTCGACTCCCCCGGCGCGACGCTCGACGCGGGCTCCCCGCTGGCCGCCGAGGCGACGCTGATGCGGGCCGCCCACGACGCGGGGGTGCCGGTGCCGCGGATCGTCGCGTCCGCGGGGCCCTACATCCTGATGACCCGCGTCGCGGGTGAGACCATCCCGCGCAGGATCCTGCGGGACGAGGCGTACGCCGAGGCCCGGCCGAGGCTGGCCGCGCAGTGCGGGCAGGCGCTCGCCGCGATCCACCGCATGCCGCTGTCGGCGCTGCCGCAGGTCACGGCCGACCCGCCGGCACGGGCCGCAGCCGACCCGCCGGCACGGGCCGGAGCCGATGAGGGTGGGGGCGCCGTGGTGGACGGTCTGGCGCGGGACGACGATCCGCTGCGGCAGTGGCGGGATCTGCTCGACCTGACGGGCGAGCCGCATCCGGTGTTCGAGCTGGCCCTGCGGCGGCTGGCGGCGACCCGGCCGCCGGGCGGGCGGCGGACGGTGGTGCACGGCGACTTCCGCAACGGCAACCTGATCGTCGGCCCGGAGGGCATCAGGGCGGTGCTGGACTGGGAGCTGGCCCACGCCGGCGACCCGCTCGAGGACCTCGGCTGGCTGTGCGTCAAGGCGTGGCGGTTCGGCTCGCCGCTGCCGGTCGGCGGGTTCGGCGGCTACGACGACCTCGTCAGCGCGTACGAGAAGGCGAGCGGGCAGCCCGTGGACCGCGAGGCGCTGCGCTGGTGGGAGGCGTTCGGCGTGCTCAAGTGGGGCGTCATCTGCGTCATGCAGACCATGCGGCACCTGCGCGGCGGCGCCGGGTCGGTGGAGCTGGCGGCGATCGGGCGCAGGGTGTGCGAGAACGAGTGGGACCTGCTGGAGTTGCTCGGCTGAAACCCGTTGCGCTCGGAGGCGCTCGCTCGGACGCTGCTCCGGTGACCGTTCCGCGGGCGTCCGGCCTGGTGAAGACGGCCGATGATGGGCGTCCGCGAGCTGTCTCACCCTGGACTACGGCAGTCCGGCCGCTCACCGGCCGCGGATCGATCTCAGGCGATGCGGGGCGAGCGCCGAGAGCACCAGCGACACGCCGATGACGGCGTACAGCCCGGTCGCCCCGGCCAGCGTGCCCGGCGGCTCGCCGGCGGACTGCGCCAGCCGGGGCAGGGTGGCCGCCAGGCCCGTCGCGGCGTCGAGGTCGAGCGCGAACAGGCAGCCCGCGAGGGCCAGCGGCAGCCCGCAGGTCAGCGCCGCGAGGGGCGACAGCCACGGCCAGACGGCGAGCACGGAGACGATGGCCGCCACCACCATCAGGTAGCCGAGCCCCGACGGCCCCGGGCTGAACGCGGCGTTGGCGGCGCGCAGCCCTCTGGCGCCGGCCTCGGTCAGGTAGTAGACGAGAGGCAGCGCGGCCAGACCTGCCACGACGCCGATCAGATGGCGCATCTCACGGGACACGGCAGCATCGTCCACCCTGCCGGCCCCTCGCGTGTCACGATCCGGGGACCTGATCCGGATGCCGCCACGACGCGAGGATGATAGGTGTCGATTCATGGGGATCACATCGAACAGCGGCACAGGTTCCGGCGCCATCACCCGTGATGGCTCTTCAGTGGAGTTCTACCGGCTCATGAGACCCAACGGCGAGCCCGAGATCGTGGCCGGGGTGGTGCCGGCGGGCGGTTCGATCCTGGAGTTCGGCTCGGGGGTGGGCCGGGTCACGCACCCGCTGGTCGAACGCGGCTACCAGGTGGTGGCGGTGGACGAGTCGGCCGAGATGCTGGCCTGCGTGCGCGGGGCGGAGACCATCCGGGCCCGGATCCAGGACGTGCGGCTCGACCGCCGCTTCGACGCCGTCATGCTGGCCTCCCAGCTCGTGCAGACGGCCGGCGAGCAGGACCGGCGAGGGCTGCTGGACGCCTGCGCCAGGCACGTGGCCCCGGGCGGTTCGGTGCTGATCCAGTGGTTGCCGCCGGAGCGGCACGACACCTGGCACGCCGGCCAGGGCCGGACCGAGGGCGACCTGACCATCGAGCTGGCGGCGGTGGAGGAGGTCTCCCCCGGCCTGTTCAACGCGACCATGCGCTGCACGTACGGCGCGAAGGTGTGGACCCAGTCGTTCGCCTCCCGGCGTTTGACGGACGAGGAGCTCTCCGACGCCCTGGCGGAGTCTGGCCTGCGGCTGGAGCGGTTCCTCACCGGGGATCGCACCTGGGTGCTGGCCGTGCCGACCGGCTAGACCCACGCCCTTTACGTTGTAGATCACCTCCAGCTCTTTGCCGGATTACTGGTAAATACTGGAACTCCTGTTACGCTCGCGGCCATGAGTGACCGGCTGGACGAGCTCGAGAGGCGGATCGACGAGCTCCGAGCCGGCGTGCGCGGAGCGATGCGGGTCAGGGACACCGCCACGGCGCGGGTGCTGCGTGCCGAGCTGCGCGGGGCCGAGCGCACCTGGGACGCCCTCGTGAGCGACGGCGGCGAGCCCGGCCCGGAGCCCGTCCCACGTGCCGTCAGGGAGCCGGCGCCGCGGCTCGTCACCGTGCGCGAGCAGGTGCACCAGGCGCTCACCCTGCTCGGCGCCCCCGCCCAGCCGAGGCTGATCGTCGCCGTGGGCGAGGCGTTCTTCGGCGGCACGCTCCGGGGCAACCAGCTGACCAGCACGCGGCGCGACGAGGAGCGTTCGTTCCGCGCCTCCCCGTACGGCAGGCCCTACTACCTGTGCGCGGCGCTGACCGACCGCCTCTCCCCCGCCCGCGGCCTGCTCTCGGTCAGCACGTGGCCGCTGGCACGCAGGATGGTGGGCCCGCTCAGCCCCCGCGTCGACTTCCTGACCTGCGCCATCGCGGTGGCGCGGCACCTGACCGACGATCCGCGGGCGGCCCGGCTGCTGGCCAGGATGGCGCGGAACATCCCCGGCGGCAGCCGGAGCGACCTCGGCCCGCCCGACCCCGGCCAGGTGATCGAGGCGGCGGCCGCGGAGCTGGCCGTGCACGCCGAGCGCGACACGCGTGACCGCGACACGCTGGCGAAACGCGCGACATCGCAGCTCGGTGACGCGGCGCGGCTGTTCGGCGCCGCTACGCTGAGCACCCTCGCCAGGGACACGACCACGAAAGGCGGCCGATGAACCGGCTCGACGCGTTGCGGGGCACGACGCAGCAGAAGCCGCACGACGCCCGGGCGATAGCCGCGCTCGCGGCCAACCCCGGCTGCACGCGCAGGGCGCTGATGGACGGCGCCGGAATCGACAAGGACGCCGCCGCCCGGCACCTGGGCTTCCCCGCGCCGTTCGGCCAGTCGCCGTTCGCGATCACCCGGGGCAACGTGTTCGAGTCGCTGGTCAAGGCCGACGGATGCGCCGAGCTGCTGCGGATGCTGCGTGAGCTGCTCGGCCTGCCGGTCGCCGAGGTGGCCTACCACGACGTGGAGAACGTCGGCGCCCACCTGCGCCACGCCCACACGCGGGCGCTGTTCGACCGGGCGGCCCGCGACGGGCTCGACGCGGGCACGGTCTACGACCACCCGCTGCTCAGCCTGGAGATCGCCGGGCACACCGCCTACCTGGAGCCCGACGTGGTCGCCTTCCAGGTGGGCGGCAGGTTCCACATCGTGGAGATCAAGTCGTTCGCGGTGATCGACGGGCAGGCCGACCCGGCGGCGGTGGCGGCCGCGGCCCGGCAGGCGGCCGTCTACGTGCTGGCCCTGCGGCGGCTGCTGCAGGAGCTGGGCCACGACCCGCTGCGGGTGGCGCACGACGTGGTGCTGGTCTGCCCGGAGAACTTCGCCAACCGGCCCGTCGCGACGCTGGTCGACGTGCGCAGGCAACTGGCCGTGCTCCAGCGGCAGCTGTCCCGGATGACCGGGCTCGACAGCCTGGTGGCCGACCTGCCCGCCGACCTGTCGTTCGACCTGCTGCCGGGCGAGGACGGGCTGCCGACCCGGCCGCCGGCCGAGCTGGCCGACGCGCTGCGCCGGGCCACCGCCCGCTACGCGCCCGACTGCCTGTCCGCCTGCGACCTGTGCTTCTTCTGCCGCGACGAGGCCCGCCAGGAGGGCGCCTCCGACCTGCTGGGCCGCCAGGTCCGCGACGAGCTGGGCGGCGTCGCCTCCGTCGCCGAGGCGCTCGGGCTGGCCGACGGCACCCGGGATCCCGCCGAAGGGCAGGAGGAGATCGCCCGCCTGCTCCGCAACGCCGAGCGGCTGCGCCAGGAGTGCCTCGCATGACCTCCGCGCCGCCGGGAGCCGGCCGGCCCGACTCGCCCCCCGCGCGGGGCGTCCGGGAGCGCCCGTGAGCCTGCTCACCTCCCTCGCCCGGCTGCGGGCCATCGACGAGGGCATCGCGCAGCCCATCGCGACCGTCCGGCACTGCCACCTGTCCGCGCGGCCGATGGTGTTCATCCCGCTGAAGCTGTCCGGTGAGGCCGCCGCGCCGCTCGCCGCCATGCTCGGCACCGAGCGCGCCACGCCTCACCTGCTCGTCGTGACCCAGCCGCGCAACCGCGACCTGCGGTTCGCCTGGGCCGCCGAGCTGGCCGGGCTGCTCCTGCCGTACATCGAGGGGTTCCTGAGCGGCACGGAGACGGTGGAGCGCAGAAACGCCGACCCCTACGAGCGGGTGCTGGACGCGCCGCAACTGGTCGTGCCGAACCCCGCGGGCGTGGCGTTCACCCGGCTGCTCGGCCGGTCCACGCGCTTCCGCCGCCCCGACGGCCCCTATCCGGTGCCCGAGGGGGTGCCGATGCTCGGCCGCTGGCTCACCTACTTCGCCGAGCGGGCCGCCTATCCGGGATCGTCGCTCACGCTGGCCGCGACCGAGGAGCTCGGCAGGCACTGGGCGAGCGGGCAGAGCGGGCTGGAGGACGCCAACCTGGCCGCGCTGACCGGCTGGATCACCGAGGGGCCGAGCGACGACGCGGAGGACCCGCTGATCTGGCCGCCGGCCGGTCCGGCCACCGATCCCGGGTTCGACGCCGAGGTGCTGGCACCGGCGATCGAGAGCGGGTCGGCCGAACGCGTCACCGAGGCGCTCCGCGGCCAGCTCGAACCCACCTGGCGGCTCATGTGGCAGGCGATCGACCTGCTCGGCGGTCTGCCCGCGGGCGCGGGCGTCGCGCAGCGGTGGGAGCAGGACCGCGGCTCGTTCAGCGGCATGGCCGCGCAGATCGCCGAGGGGGCGCCGCCGCAGGCCCGGCGCGACGGCGCGATCGCCGCCGCCTCCCGGCTGGCCCGCATGGAACGCGCCCAGGCCGCCTACGACGTGCAGCGCGCCTACGACGACCCGCTGGTGATGGCCGAATACCGGCTGACCGGCGAGGCGTTCGCCGGCGAGGTGGTCGAGTCCGACCCCGGCCGGGTCGAGGGCGAGGGCCGCTCCCGCAAGCTCCGCCCGCTCGTGGTGATCAAGACCGACGATCCCGTACGACTCGCGCCGGGCACCGCGCTCGGCACCCCTCAGCGACGCGAGCAGGGCGCCGAGCTGGTGTCGGCCCGCGACGGCCGGGTCACCTTGAAGATCACCAAGGGCATGGGCCGGTCGAAGACACCCGCTCCGGGGTCGGTGCCCGAGGTGGGCGAGCGGGTCTGCTACACCTCGCTGACCGACGACTTCAAGGGCTCGCCCGGCCTGCCCGAGGCGGAGGCGACGCCGTGGACGCACGGCGGGCCGCCACGCGAGTACGTTCCGACCGACGAGGACGCCCTGGAGGAGTGGTCGTGACCGCCGAGCCGGCCGAGGAGGCTCCCAGGAGTCCCGAGCAGGTGATCCGGGACGTGCTCGCCGACCTGCCCCGGCATCGCGGCGTGGTCGTCGACTCGCCGCCGGGGGCGGGCAAGTCCACGCTGGTGGTGCGGGCGGCGGCGCACCTGGCCGCGACCGGCGAGCCGCTGATGATCGTGGCGCAGACCAACGAGCAGGTCGACGACCTCATCTCCCGGATCTCGGCCGGGCACCCCCGGCTGACCGTGGGGCGGCTGTCGGCGAGCGGCTACGTGCCGCCGGCGCGGTTGCTGGAGTTGCCCGGCGTCACCGTCGGCACCCGTGTCCAGGACCTGGGCGATCCCGACATCGTCATCGCGACCGCCGACAAGTGGGCGTGGATCTCCGGCCGCACCTGGCCGTGGGCGATCGTGGACGAGGCCTACCAGATGCGGTCCGACAAGCTGCTGCGCATCGCCGGGCTGTTCGAGCGGGCGCTGTTCGTGGGCGATCCGGGCCAGCTCGACCCGTTCTCCGTCGTCGACGGCGACCGCTGGTCCGGGCTGTCGTGGGATCCGCTGCAGAGCGCGGTGTCGGTGCTGCTGCGCCACAACCCGGATCTGCCGGTGCACCGGCTGCCGGTGTCGTGGCGGCTGCCGGCCTCGGCGGCCCCGGTGGTGTCGCGGGCGTTCTACCCGTTCACCGGGTTCCGGTCCGGCACCGGGCCGGGCGATCGGCGGCTGGAGCTGTCCACGGGCGGCATGGGCACCGTGCACGACCGGGCGCTGGAGGAGGCGGCACGCTCCGGGTGGGCGCTGCTGGAGCTGCCCGACCGGCACACGGTGCGGACCGACGGCGAGGCCGTGCGGGCCGTGGCGCTGCTGGCCGCGCGGCTGCTGCAGCGCGGCGCGGTGGCTGGCTCGGAGCAGGGCGAGCGGCCGGTGACGGCTGACCGGATCGCGGTCGGCGCCGCGCACCGCGACCAGGTGGCGGCGATCAGGGCCGCCGGGCTGCCGCCGGAGATCACCGTCGACACCGCCAACCGGCTGCAGGGACGCGAGTACGACGTGACGATCGTGCTGCATCCGCTGTCGGGGCGGCGCGACGCCACGGCGTTCCACCTGGAGTCGGGGCGGCTGTGCGTGCTGGCCTCGCGGCACCGGCACGCCTGCGTGGTGGTGGCCAGGGCGGGCATCGCCGAGCTGCTCGACGCCCACCCGTCGGCCGAGACCGTGCAGCTGGGCGTGCCGGTGAAGTTCCCCGACGGCTGGGAGGCCAACCAGTCGGTGCTCGACCACCTGTCCGCCCACCGGGTCTAGCCGGTGTCGGCGCGGCTTCTCAGACGTCCCCGTTCGTCCCACCGAATTCGAACACGGAAGGGGGCGACGTCGAACCGAACGCCCCGGACGCGTGTCTGATCAGTGGGATAAGGAGGGGCATATGTTCGTCAAATCCGTCGTCGCCGCGTTAGCGGCCATGGTGGTCGCCGTCGCCGGCGCACCCGCCGCGCACCCGGCCGCGTCAGAGCCTCGGGTCAAGCTCGCCGGCACCTCGGGCGAGGTCCGGGACACGGCTCGGGGGCCGGTGCTGGCTTCGTACTCACTGGTCTTCGACGCGGGTCAGGGGCATTACGGGTATCTGCGCGAGGGAGGCCGGTTCGTCAAGACGCGCTATCGCGAGGCGCTGGTGGCACCGGGTGAGAGGTGGGTCGCGGGGATCCCGGACAACCGCCTGTGGGTCCCGGTGAAGACCATCGACCTGATGGACCGCGGGAGCGGCCGCACGTACAAGGTTCGCCTGCCCGCCCCCGTGACCTCTCCGGAGTGGTCCTCGGACGGCCGCACCCTGCTGCTGACCGCGTACCGGCCGCATTCCGACGGCAGCCTGACGATCATCGGGTTCGTCACCCTGAACGTGGCCGACCGCGTTCCCCGGCTGGTCAGGACGGGGCCCCGGCATCGGGTCGCCTTCTGGGACATCGGCCGCGCCCACCGCTTCTACTTCGCCGGCGACGCCGGCCGGGTGATGGCCATGCACGACGAACCCGGCGTGGCTCCGGGCGGGCTCCGCATCGCCGTCTACGACCTGCGCGGGGAACGGCGCAGGTTCTACACGGGCGTCGGCGCCCTGGACGAATGGCACACCGTCACCCCGTTCTCGCCGTCGGGCAAGCTGTTCGCCACGTTCGTCCGCGGGGGTGACGACGGAGGCCGGATCGCCGTCGTCGAGGCGTCGACCGGGAGGATCGTCCGCCGGATCGGTGACGACATCCACGCCATCGCCGGCTGGTACGACGACACGCACCTGATCGTGCAGCGAAAGCGCTCCCGCGGGCAGGTCGTCTA
Organism: Nonomuraea sp. NPDC048916; assembly: GCF_040649575.1. Lineage (NCBI taxonomy): Bacteria > Bacillati > Actinomycetota > Actinomycetes > Streptosporangiales > Streptosporangiaceae > Nonomuraea > Nonomuraea sp. NPDC048916. The sequence goes on along the minus strand of NZ_JBEZFS010000004.1, from coordinate 117,922 downwards.
CCAGCGGGTCTCCCTGTCCGGTGGGGCCGACCTCGACCTGATCAAGGAGAGGCTGATCGCCGGCCCCGCGGAGTACGAGCCGCATCTCGAGCGCGTGAACTTCGTCCGCCGCGGCTGACGCGACCAACGGTCGCGGGGGCCGCGAGGTCGCACGGTCGCCGGATCCGGCGGACTAGATCCGGCGGCGCCAGATGTCGATGACGAGGACCAGGCGCATGCCCGCCGACAGGTAGAGGTCGAGCGCGGGGGTGGCGTTGTTGGAGTCGACGTGCAGGATCGTGCCCTTGCGGCCGCGCGCGGCGTCGGCGGCGAAGGCGTGCCGCAGCAGGAAGCGGCCCAGGCCGCGCCCCCGGAAGGCGGGCAGCACGGCCAGCGTGGCGACGTAGCCGCAGCCCTCGTCGCTCACGAACTGGTCGTTGCCGATCGCGACCGCGGCCGGGCGGCCGTCGATCCTGGCGACGGTCAGCCGGCTCCAGTCGGTGACGCTCTGCGCCTGCCTGCGCTCGTGCCACTGCTCGTAGTCGACCGGGACGAAGCCGAAGTGCTCGGCGAACCCCTCCTGGTGGATCCGGTGGGCCTCGCGGCGCACGTCGTCGGTCTCGCCGGTGTGCAGGGTCAGGCCGGGCAGTGGGGCGGGCGGGTCGAGCGGGCCGTCGTGGTCGATGCGGAGCCGGTGGTAGCTGGTGCCGGGCTCGAACCCGTGCTGTCGGGCCAGCGCCTGCCTGGCCTCGTCGGCCCGGTAGATGCCGATGTCGACGGTGGCGCCGTCGTGGCCGCGTTCGCGCGCCAGCTCGCCGGCCCGCCCGAGCACCGTCCGCCACAGCCGGCCGGCCAGGTCGCCGGACGGGTCGGCGCCCGGCCGGACGATCACCTCGATGTCGACCAGGTCGCTGTCGCCGTTGCGGCACGCCCAGGCCCAGGCGTTGGGCCGGCCGTCGTCGTCGTGGCTCAGCCAGGCGTCCCGCTCGAGGTCGAAGCCGGGCTCGGCGAGCTGGTCGGCGATGTCGTCGAGGGTCGAGTCGGCCTGGCCGATGACGTCGATGTCAGAAGCGGTCACGAGTTGGTGGATGACGGAGGCGTCCTCGGCCCGTGGCCGTCTGATTGATTCCATGGTGGGGATTTTGCACAACCCTCGACCGGAGCGCCGCTGGTTTTCCGGCCGCTCGTTAGGCTGGGTGTGTGCTTGACAAGAGGCCGCTCCAGATCGAGATCGCGACGCCGGACCAGGCGACCGTCCGGCTCGCGCTGCGGGGCGACCTCGCCTATGACACGGTCGCGCAACTGGCGGCGCTGGCGCCCGCCGCCGGCTACCGCGTGCTCGAGGTCGACCTGTCGGAGCTGTCGTTCATCGACTCCTCCAGCCTGGCGGCGCTGATCCGGCTGCACCAGCAGGCCGAGCTCGCCGACGCGGCCCTGCACGTGGTGGCGCTGACGCCCCACCTGCGCAGCATGTTGCGGATCACCGCGCTCGACCAGTTGCTGGTGCTGCCGCCGCTCTGACCGGACCGGCGGCGCCAGCTGCGCCAGCGCGGCCGGGTCCATCCGGCCGCCGCCGCCGGCCGTCCTCTCCGCCTCCTCGGCGCAGCGACATGACCGCCGCCATGATGCCCTGGTACTGGCCGCGCTCGCGGGGCGGGACCAGGTCGCCGATGATGGCCATGACGTTGACGATCAGCCCGCCGGCGCCGAGGCCCTGCAGGGCCCGGAAGCCGATCAGCTCGGCCATGCCGCCCTCGGGGCCGCCTAACAAGGCCGAGCCCGCCATGCCGCAGAGCGCGGAGCCCGCCATGAGGATGACGATGGAGACCATGAAGATGGTCTTGCGGCCGTAGAGGTCGCCGATCTTGCCCCAGATGGGGTGGAGACGGTCGTGCCCAGCACGTACGCCGTGACGACCCAGGACAGGTGCGACAGCCCGCCGAGCTCTCCGACGATGCGCGGCATGGCCGTGCCCACGACCATGTTGTCCAGCATCGCCAGGATCATCGCGAGCATCAGCCCGGGCAGGACCACCATGACCTCGCGACGGCGTCTGGCTGCTTCATCCATGGGCACCCCCTATTTGCGATCTTGCTTACTTGCCGACCGGCAAGCATACGATAAACTGCATACTTACTTGCCGGCCGTCAAGTCGAAATAGGTGCACAGTGCGGGAAGACACGCGGACCCGAATCCAGGAGATCGCGCTCAGGCTCTTCACCGAGCAGGGCTACGAGGCGACCTCCCTGCGGGAGATCGCCGAGGAGCTCGGCGTGACCAAGGCCGCGCTCTACTACCACTTCAAGACCAAGGACGACATCGTCGCCGGCCTGGTCGACCTGCGTGTGGCGGAGATCGAGGAGCTGCTGGCCTGGTTCAGGGCGCAGCCCCGCACGCCGGAGGCGCGACGTCAGCTGGTCCTGCGCTACGCGGACCAGCTGAAGCGGAGCCGCTACATGGAGATCGCCCGTTTCCTGGAGCGCAACCAGACCGCGCTGCGCGAGCATCCGAAGCTCCTGCGGATGCGGGAGGTGATGCTGGAGCTGACCACGCGGATGAGCGAGCCCGGTGATCCGCTCGCCACGCGCATCAGCCGGTCGATGGCGCTGTTCACGCTGCACGCGGGCAAGTGGATGGCCCACGACGAGACGCTGTCGGAGGACGAGATCACCGACGCCTCCGTGGAGGTGGCGCTCCGGCTGCTGGAGGCGTAGCCGGTGATTGGGATCGCCGATCGTGGGCAGGTTGCTCCACGCATCCGAACGGGAGGAGACGCGGTGGAGACGACGATAGCGCTCCGGTTGCCCAGGGATGCGGCGAGTGTCCCGCTGATCAGGCAGATCTTCGAAGGCGCCCTGCGCACCCTGGGCGTCGATCCGCCGGTCCGCGACGACATCGAGCTCATGCTCACCGAGGCGTGCGCCAACGTGATCAGGCACGCCGCACACAGTGACGAATACACCGTGACCGCGGGAGTCTATGACGATCTGTGCGTGATCAGGGTCATCGACACCGGGAGCGGATTCGACCCCGGCAAGGTGCGCGAGGCGCCGGCCGGGTCCGAGCACGGCCGGGGGCTGCAGATCATGCGCGCGCTGGCCGACGACGTCCGCTTCACCAGCAGGCCCGAGCAGGGGGCGATGGTGTGCCTGGAGAAGCGGCTGACGTTCGTGCCGGGCGCCGCGGGACCGCCCCTTATGACGAGCGACCACCCCGCATGACGTTCTGGCGGGTCGCCCCCGCCACCAGCGCGAGCGTGATCAGCACGACGACCGAGACGACGAAGAGGGCCACGAGCATCAGGGAGAAGGCGATCGCCAGCGAAGCGATCATGCCGAGGATGGCCAACATCAGCCCACTATTTCCGGACAACCAGGACTTATACCTCTTTTGAGGGTACGTCACGGTTACCGAGGGGCGAGGTCGAGACGGCTCGGCAGCAGGTCCAGGCGGCGCAGGATGACGCCCTCACGCAGCGCCCACGGGCACACCTCCAGCCGGTGGACCTCGAACAGATCCATGGCCGCGTCGGCGACCAGGGCCCCGGCCGCCAGCTGCTCTGCCCGCCCGTCCGACACTCCCGGCAGCCCGGCCCGCTCAGCCGTTGTCATCGTGGGGAGCTTGACCGCCCAGTCGGCCATGTCCTGGCGCGACAGCGAACGCGAGACGTAGTGGCCGTCGCCGGACGGGGCCGCTCCGGCGATCCTGGCGAGCTGCTTGAAGGTCTTGGACGTGGCCACGGCCCGGGTGGGCTCGCCGAAGCGCACCACGTCGCCGACCTTGCGGGCGATCTCGGCGCGTACGTGGCGGCGCAGGCCGCGCACCTCGCCGGGCGAGGGCGGGTCGGTGGTGAACCAGTCGCGGGTCAGCCGGCCGGCGCCCAGCGGCAGCGACACGGCCACGTCGGGCTCCTCGTCGAACCCCGCCGCGATCTCCAGCGAGCCGCCCCCTATGTCGAAGGCGAGCAGCCGCCCCGCCGACCAGCCGAACCAGCGGCGCACGGCCAGGAACGTCAGCCTGGCCTCGTCACGGCCCGACAGGACCTCGATGTTGACGCCGCAGCGGTCGTCGATCCGGGCCAGCACGTGCTCGCCGTTGGCGGATTCGCGGACGGCGGAGGTGGCGAAGGCCAGGAAGTCCTCGACGCCCTTGTCCTCGGCGATGCCCAGCGCCTCCTCGACGAACGCGCCGAGCAGGTCGATGCCCTCGGCGGACAGCTCGTTGGCCTCGTCGAGGTGCTCGGTCAGCCGCATCTCCTCCTTGTGGGAGTAGGCGGGGATGGGCCGGGCACCGCGGTGGGCGTCGACGACGAGGAGATGGACGGTGTTAGAGCCGATGTCCAGCACGCCGAGTCGCATGGAACGACGCTACCGGTCCGCGACCGGCACGGCGAAACCGGACATGACCGACGTCGGGGGCAACGAGGTCATGGCCGAGCGACTACCCTTCCAGGTGGTTACGACACGAGGGGGGATCGTGGGCGCGTGCTGCGGCCCGAGCAGGGGCACTGCCGCTCCGCCGTCTCCGGTCCAGGATCGGGAGCGGGGACGGCCGCCCGAGCCGGCGCCGGTGCGGCGCGAGCCGCCGCGCGGGATGGCGCGGGTGCCCGGCGGGACGTTCCTGATGGGCGGCGACGATCCGGACGGCTGGCCGGACGACGGCGAGGGGCCGGTGCGCGAGGTGCGGCTGGCGGCGTTCCTGATCGACCCCGCCTGCGTCACCAACGCGCAGTTCGCCACCTTCGTCAAGGAGACCGGCTACGTCACGGAGGCCGAGCGGATCGGCTGGTCGTTCGTGTTCCGGCAGTTCGCCCGGCACGGCGTCATGGACGCGACGGTGCCGGGGGCGCCCTGGTGGGTGGGCGTCGAGGGGGCGGCGTGGCGCTCTCCCGAGGGCCCCGGTTCCTCCGTGGGCGACCGGCAGAACCACCCGGTGGTGCACGTGTCGTGGCACGACGCCCACGCCTACGCCTCCTGGGCGGGCAAGCGGCTGCCGACCGAGGCGCAATGGGAGATGGCGGCGCGCGGCGGTCTGGAGCGCAGGAGATACCCGTGGGGCGACGAGCTGGCGCCGAAGGGCCGCCCCAGGTGCAACATCTGGCAGGGCCCCTTCCCGGCCGCGCCGAGCAGGGGCACGATGCCGGTGAAGTCGTTCCAGCCCAACGGCTACGGCCTCTACAACGTCTCGGGCAACGTCTGGGAGTGGACCGCCGACTGGTGGGCCACCACGTGGGAGCCGTCCGCCACGGACCCGGCCGGTCCGGCGGAGGGCACGGCCAGGGTGCTCCGCGGCGGGTCCTACCTGTGTCACGATTCCTACTGCAACCGCTACCGGGTCGCCGCGCGCACCGCCAACACTCCCGACTCCTCGACCGGGCACACGGGTTTCCGCTGCGCGGCCATACCCTGATCGCATGTCACGAACCCTGCGACTGTTGATCACCGGAGGCGGCACCGGCGGTCACACCTATCCGGCCCTGACGACCCTGACGGCCATCCAGCGACGTCAGGTGGCGCACGACGTGCTCTGGGTGGGCACGGCCGGCGGCCTGGAGGCGAGGATCACGGCCGAGCACGGCATCCCGTTCAAGGCGATCACCACCGGCAAGCTGCGCCGCCGGCCCAACCTCCGCGAGCTCGGCACCAACATCGCCGACGTGTTCCGCATCCCGGTGGGCGTGATCCAGGCGGTGGTGCACGCCGCCCGATACCTGCCCGACGTGGTGCTGTCGACCGGGGGTTACGTGGCGGTGCCGATCGGGGTGGCGGCCAAGCTGATCCGGCGCCCCCTGGTCATGCACGAGCAGACCACGGTGGTGGGCCTGGCCAACCGGATGCTGGCCAGGCTCGCGACCCGGATCGCGCTGTCCCACGAGTCGTCGCTGGAGCACCTGCCCGCCTCGGCCCGCGACAAGGCCGTCGTGACCGGCAACCCGGTCAGGCCGGAGCTGCTGCGGGGCAACCAGGCCGCGGCCTACGACCTGTTCGGGCTGACGTTCGAGGTGCCGTTGATCTACGTGACGGGCGGCGCGCAGGGCAGCAAGCAGATCAACACGCTGATCGCGGAGATCCTGCCCGGCCTGCTGCCGCACGCGCAGGTGGTGCACCAGTGCGGGCCCGCCTGGATCGAGCAGATGCGCGCCATCGAGCTGCCGCCCGAGCTGGCCGACCGCTACCACCCGGTGCCCTACGTCGGCTCGGAGCTGCCCGATCTGTACGCCGCCGCGGACGTGGTGATCGCGCGCAGCGGAGCCGGCACGGTGTCGGAGCTGACCGCCGTCGGCAGGCCGTCGGTGCTGATCCCGCTGATCCCGACGGGCGGCGACGAGCAGCGCAAGAACGCCGCCTACCTGGCCTCGGCGGGCGCGGCCCGGGCGCTGCTGGAGCCACGTCCGACGGCGGAGCTGCTGCTGGCCGAGCTGATGCCGCTGCTGGCCGACCCGGGGCTGCGCGCGTCGATGGCCGAGGCGGCGCACAAACTGGGCCGGGTCGACGCCGCCGACGCGCTCTGCGACCTGCTGCTCGAGGCGGCCCACTGGCCGCGTTAGCGGGGCTCAGGGCTCGAGGTGCCGGAATGCCTCGTGGGCGGAGCTCACGCTCCGCCTCAGCGCCTGCTCCAGCTGGTCGGCGTCCTGAGCCAGCCGGGTGATCTCGGGCACGGCGAACCGGTCGGCCCCGGATTCGGCCACCAGTTCCTCGTACTGGTGGAGCCTGCCGCGCAGCTCCTCGATCTGGTGGCGGGCCCGGTAGGCGCGTTCGGCGTCGGCGACGTGCGCCGCGTAACGTTCCAGCGCCTCCACCCTGGCGACGACGGCGTCCTCGCTGCTGTCCAGGGCCTGCGCGAGCGGCTCGGCCACGGCGGCGACCTCGGGCGTGACGCCCTCCGACACGGTCCGCCGGTGCTTGGCGCGCAGCGAGGACAGCTTGGCGAGCAGCCGGGCGATCTCCCATTCCTGCGCGGGCAGCATCACCGCGTTGCGCACGTCGTCCAGCAGCCCTTCGTTGTTGACGGCCGAGCCGGACACGGTGCGGATGGCCCGCTGGGCGCGGGCGAGCAGCCTGCGGGAGGATTCGTCGAGGTCGTCGGGCAGCACATAGCGGTCCTCGTACCAGCGCAGCTGCTCGTAGATCCCCCGGTCGACGGCCGTCTGCTCGTGCTCGTCTCCCAGGTCGCTCTTGACGAAGATCAGAACCAGCAAGGGGACGGCGATGAGCAGGATCACCATCAGGCCGGCGCCGCCGCGCCCGACGGTGAGCATCAGCCCGAGCATCACTCCCAGGATGACGACCGCCATGGCGACGCGGGCCGGGATGTTCGCCCGCGACGCCTCTGCATGGGGGGTCCAGCCGTCCCGCATCCTGATCAGAACCTGCAGGCTCTCCCTGATCAGCCGAGCGTCCTCCGGCGGTACCTCTGGATCCACCACGACGTCCACCACGAATCCGGATCATATGGGATGTCATCCGCGTATGCCGCGAAACGACCCGTTGGCGCGGGCGCCACTGTCGCGTTACGCGCCCCGGCGGGGTCAGCCTTCCAGATTGGCGGAATGCCTCGTGGGCGGAGCGGACACTGTCGCGCAACGCCCGCTCCAGCAGGTCGGCGTCCTCGCCCAGCCTGCCCAGCTCGGGCACGGCCGCCTCCCCGGCTCCCGACTCGGCCAGCAACTCCTCATAGCGCGGCAGCCGGGCGCTGAGCCGTTCGATCTGGTGGGACGACGGCTCCCGGGATCGGCACCTGCCGCCGGTGCGGGGGCGTCCACCCGGCGCGCATCCTCAGCAGGAGCTTGCGATTGTCACGGAGAAGTTCGGCGATCTCGTCGGGCACCGCCGGGTCCACTACCACCTTCGCATGACGGCCGGCCACCTTATGGATCCTATGTAGCGGTCTGTCTCGGTGTCAGCCCTCCAGGTAGCGGAACGCCTCGTGCGCGGAGCTCACGCTGCGCCGCAGCACGCGTTCCAGCGCGTCGGCGTCCTCCGCGAGCCGTTCGATCTCGGGCACGGCCAGCGCGTCGGCGCCGGACTCGGCCAGCAGCTCCTCGTAGCGCGGCAGCCGGGCCCGCAGCTCCTCGATCTGGCTTCTGGCGTGGTAGGCGCGTTCGGCGTCGGCGACGTGCCCGGCGTAACGCTCCAGCGCCTCGACCCGCGCCACCACGGCCGCCTCGCTGTTGACCAGCGCCTTCTCCAGGGGCTCGACCACGGCGGCCACCTCCGGGGCGACGCCCCGGGCGAGCAGTTCGTGGTGCTCGGCGCGCAGCGCGGACAGCTTGGCGAGCAGCCGGGCGATCTCCCACTCCTGCTCCGGCAGCATCATCGCGTTGCGGGCGCCGTCGAGCAGGCCCTCGGCGTTGACGTGGGAGCGCAGCACCGAGCCGATGGCCCGCTGCGCCCGCGTGAGCACCGCCGCGGCCTCCTCGTCGAAGTCCTCCGGCAGCAGGTAGCGGCCGTCGTACCAGCGGGCCTGCTCGTAGACGCCGCGCTCCCGGGGCCGGTCGGTCACGGGCAGCTCGTTCAGGGAGGCCATCTTGACCAGCACGACGAAGACGAACATGCCCAGCACGACGAACCCGACCGGCGCCGCCGGCGACTCCAGCAGCACCGCCATCACGGCGAGCACCAGGGGCGTGGCCGCCAGCAGCACCACGCTGGAGGTGGCGCGCCGGCGGCGCTCGGGCGGCGGCGTGGCGGGCGGCACCCACCCGGACCGGATCCTGGACAGCAGCAGGGCGTTGGAGCGCAGCAGTCCGGAGACCTCCCGGGGCACGCCCGGGTCCACCACCACACCCACGCTCTGTCTTGGCACCCTGGCGCCCCCAACGCTCGTGATGCCCGTAGACTACGGAACATTTCGCCCGTGCGTCAGCCTCGCGGAGGACAGTCCGGGAAACCACCAGTTGCGCTCGCCGAGCACCTCCATGGCGGCGGGCACCAGGACCAGGCGGACCACGGTGGCATCGACCAGCACGGCGGCGGCGAGCCCGACGCCCATGATCTGCAGCGCGCGGTCGTCGAACGCGCCGAACGCGGCGAACACGCAGAACATGATCGTGGCGGCGGCGGTGATGACCCTGGCCGTCCTGGCCAGCCCGGCCGTGACGGCCCGCCCGTTGTCGCGGGTCCGCTCGTACTCCTCCCTGACCCGGGAGAGCAGGAACACCTCGTAGTCCATCGACAGCCCGAACGTGATGACGAACAGCATCATCGGCACCCAGGCGTCGATGGGCCCGGCGCTGCCGCGGCCGAGCACGTCCCACTGGAAGACCGCGACGACCACCCCGTACGCGGCGCCGATGGATAGCAGGTTGACCACGATGGCCTTCACCGGCAGCAGCAGGCTGCGGAATACGGCCATGAGCAACGCGAACGAGGCCAGCAGCACGGCGGCCACGGTCCACGGCAGCCGCTCGGCGGAGAACTCCGCGAAGTCGCCGGCGGCCGCGGTGGAGCCGGTCACCAGGACGGGGGCGGGCAGTTCGGCGCGCAGGCGGTGGATCAGCTCGGTGGTGGCCTCGTCCTGCGGCCCGCCGGCGGGCACGACCAGCGCGGCCCGCTCCCCCACGGCGTACGCCCGCGCCACCCCGGGCGTCCGGCGTGCCTGCTCGACGACCTGCCCGACGGCGATCGCGCCGCCGTCCGACGCTGCGTCCGGGCCGGCGATCGCCAGCACCAGCGGGCCCTGCGCGCCGGGTCCGAAGCCCTTGGCCAGCAGGTCGTGGGCTCGCCTGGTGGTGTCGGTGACCGGCCGGTCGCCCGCGTCGGACCAGCCGGCGCGCAGTTGCGTCGCGGGCAGTGCCAGCACGAGGAGCAGGCCGAGCGCCAGCAGGCCGGCCGGCCACGGCCTGCGTTGCACGACCCTGCTCCACCGCGAGGCCAGCGGCTCCTTCCCGGTACGGCGGGGTAGCGCGAACCTGTCGACCCCGGTGCCGATCATCCGCAGCAGCGCGGGCAGCAGGGTGAGGGAGGCGAGCATGACCATGAGCACCCCGCAGCCCGCGGCCAGCGCGACGCCGCCGCCGAGCGAGGGGCCGAGGAACAGGATGCCCGCCCCGGTGGTGATCACGATGATCCCGGCGAACAGCACGGACCTGCCCGCCGTGCGCATGGCCTGTTCGACCGCCTGCTGTACGCCGAGCCCCTCGTCGAGGCAGGAGCGGAACCGGGTGACGATGAGCAGCGCGTAGTCGATGCCCACGCCGAGCCCCAGCATGATCGTGAGATAGACCGCGAAGTCAGGCGCCGGCACGACGTTCCGCAGCACGGTGAGCAGCGCGACGCCGCCGGTCACGCCGATGATGCCGATGATCAGTGGAAGGGCCGCGGCGACCAGCGACCGGAACGCCACCAGCAGCACCACCGCCGCGGCCACCAGCCCGGCGCCCTCGACGGCTCCCCCAGGTGTGAAGTCCGCCAGGTCGTCGCCGGCCAGCTCCGCGGTCACGCCGGGCGCATGAAAGTCGTCACGCAGCTGCCTGATCCGCTCGGCGGCGCCGGCTCCGGAGAATTCGAGGGGGATGGTGCCGATCGTCCCGTCGGGGGTGATCTGACCGAACAGCTCGTCGTCCCCGGACGGCCTCTCGGCCGTGCCCGCGCGCACGCCGGGGACGCTGTTCAGGCGGTCGACCAGTCCGGCCACGGCCTGGCGTACCGCCGGGCCGCCGACGCCGGACGAGGCGGAGATCACGAGCGTGCCCGGGGGCTCGGCCGGCAGGTCGCCGAGCATCTCGGCGGCCCGTTGACTCTCGGAGGCGGGGAGCGTGAAGTCGTCGTTCGCCGGGCCGGGCCAGGCGGTCGCGGCGGCGACCAGGGCGGCCGTCAGCGCGAGCCAGAGCATCAGGACGAGGCGCCGGTGGCGGGTGCAGAAGGCGATCATGCCGCCGACGGTAGAAACCGCGGGCCCGCCAGGTCGTCCACCCACCGCGGACGACGCAGTACACCGCGCGCGGTATCAGGCGTGGCGGCCGGGGCGGACGAGGCCGGTCTCGTAGCCGAGCACCACGAGTTGCGCCCGGTCGTGTACAGCCAGTTTGCTCATCATGCGGTTGACGTGCGTCTTGACCGTGGCCGGGCTCATCACCAGCCGCTCGGCGATCTGGAGGTTCGTGAGGCCCTGGGCGACCTGGACCAGCACTTCGCGCTCGCGGCCCGTCAGCGGGGCCAGGCGGTCGGTGCTGACCGCGCTGGACCGGGCGGCGAACTCCTCGATGAGCCGGCGCGTGACGCCCGGGGAGAGCATCGCGTCGCCGCGGGCCGCGACCCGCACGGCGTGGCGGATCTCGGCCGGTTCGGCGTCCTTGACGAGGAAGCCGCTGGCCCCGGAACGGAGCGCCTCGTAGACGTACTCGTCGAGGTCGAAGGTGGTGACCACGACGACCCGAGTGCGGCCGGAGGCGATCCGGCGGGTGGCCTCCAGGCCGTCGAGGCCGGGCATCCGGATGTCCATGAGCACCACGTCCGGCGAGAGCCCGCCGGCCAGTCGCACCGCCTCGATGCCGTCGGCCGCCTCGGCCACGACACTCAGGTCGTCCTCGGTGTCCAGCAGGGCCCGTAGCCCGGCCCTGACCAGCGGCTGGTCGTCGGCCAGCAGGATCGTGATCACGCGGGCAGTCTCGCCACGACGCGGAACCCGTTCGAGGGGCCGTCGCCGGTGGTGAGCCGCCCTCCGACGGCGGCCACGCGTTCGGCCATCCCGGTCAGGCCGTGGCCGTACAGGTGGCCGTGCGGGGCATCGCCGCCGCCGTCGTCGTCCACCTGTACGGTCACGGCGTCCGGCTCGTAGGTCAGGGTGACCACCGCCTTGGTGGCGGCCGCGTGCCGGATGGTGTTGGTCAGCGCCTCCTGCACCACCCGGTAGACGACCAGGTCGACGGCGGGCGGCAGCGGGCGCCGGTCGCCGACGACGGACAGGCCGACCGGCAGCCCGGCCCCGTCCAGCAGGCCGGGCAACCTGCCGGTGCCGGGCAGCGGCTGCCGGGAGTCGGGGCGGAGGACGCCGAGCACGCCCTTCATCTCGGCCAGGGCCTGGCGGCTGGACGTACGGATGACCTGGAGGGCGGTCCTGGCCTCCGGCGGGCCGCCCGCGCGCTCGACGGCCTCGGCGGCGACGGCGGCATGCAGCGCGATCACCGACACCGTGTGGGAGGTGACGTCGTGGAGCTCCCTGGCGACGCGCAGCCGCTCCTCCTGGGCGCGGCGCAGCGCCTCCTCCTCGCGGGTGCGTTCGGCGTCGGCGGCCCGCCGCTCCACCTCGGCCGTGTAGGCGCGCCTGGCCCGCGACACCTCGGCGGGCTGGGCGACGACGAGCACGAGCAGCGCCCAGATGACCACCCCGACCACCCGGTCCGGCTCCGGGTGCAGCGCCACCGCGGCGGCGGGCACGCCGATCAGGAACGCCACGCCCGCCCAGCCGGCCGCCCGCCTGCCGGAGGAGATGGTCGCGAACACCGCGACCAGGGCGGGCGCCGGCCAGAACGCGTAGGCGTAGCCGCGCGCGAAGCAGACGACCGCCGCCCCCACGCAGACGGCCAAGGCGAGCTCGGGCCGCCCGCGCAGCCAGGCCAGCCCGAGCGCGGACAGGACCAGCAGCGCGTAGCCGGGCAGGTCGAGCGGCGTGGCGTACGGCTGATTGCCGTACGCCAGGAACGTCGAATAGACGTCGATCACTGCCATGCCGCATACCAGCCCGAACGTCCTCACACCGGCACACGATAATCCGCTCGCCTCACCGGCGCGATATCGCCGATGCGGTACCCGTGCACGGCCAGCGCGGCGGCGACGCAGGCGAACGGGATGGCGGGCAGCACGTAGCGGTGGTCGAAGTCGAGCGCGGCCACCGGCGCGACGAGCAGGAACATCGAGAACGTCCACGGCAGCAGCGCCGGGCGGCGGCGGCCGATCGAGCCCGCCCCGCCGGCCAGCAGCAGCACGCCGAAGAGCGTCCCGTGCAGGAACCACGGGTAGGGGTAGGCGGACAGGATCGTGCCCCACGGCTCGACCGAGCTCATGCCGCGGATGCCGGGGTCGTACTCCCTGCGCACCTTCCCGATGAGCGAGTGCTCCTCCGGCAGCGTCCACGAGCCGTGCGGGAAGGTGGACATGGGCGTGACCCGCTTCGGGTGCGGCACCGGCTCCCAGGTGAAGGCGAGCGAGGTGTCCCCGACCACCTCGCCCAGGTAGTCCAGCGGCTGGGCGGCGATGGCCCGCAGGGCGAAGCTCCTGGCCAGGTCGTTGTAGCCGAAGCGGTCGCCGGGCAGCCGGTTGAGCGAGGCTCCGGCCGCCCAGACGTACTCGGAGGCGGCGTCCACGACGGTGCCGTTCGGGCAGAGCACGGCCTCCTTCGCGGGCGGCCGGATGACCGAGCAGTCGGCGAAGGTCATGGTCCGCGCCCACAGCGCCACCCCGTCGGAGCCGCTCAGCGCGAACCGGCCGTGGTGCTGGGCGTACCAGGTGGCGTAGGCGAGCAGCGGCAGCGCGCCCGCGACGACCGCGGCCACGATCCTGCGCCGGCCGGCCCGCCGTATGAGCAGGTAGAGCACGAGCAGGCCGAGCAGCGGCACCGCGGCCGTGCGGGTGAGGCCGGCGAGCGCGAGAAGGAGCCCGGCGAGCGCGGCCGCCCGCGTGGACACCCGCTCACGCCACATCACGACGAGGAGCGCGGCCACGACCAGGAAGATGACCTGCAAGTCGGACAGGATGGCGTGCTCCAGCCGCACGAACGACGGGTCGAACAGCACCGGCAGCGTGGCCAGGCTCGCGCCCCAGCCGGGCAGCGACCGGCGGCGCAGCAGCACGTAGATCATCACCCCGATGCCCAGGCCCATCACGTGCTGCACCCCGGCGATCAGCTCCACGCTGTGGAAGGGCCGCATCACCCACAGGAACCAGGAGTAGCCGGCCGGGTGCAGAGCCCCCTGCGGTCGCAGGTGGACGGCGGTGTCGAGATAGGTGAAGGAGTCGTACCAGTAGAGCTGCGCGGTGTCATAGCCGAGCATGACGAGCACGCGCAGCGCGGCGGCCAGCGCGAGCACGAACACGAACAGCCGGTGCCCCTGGTGCCTCCGCGCGGTCACGCCGTGCGGGCGTGACCGGCTGAACACCGTGAGGGTGGTGGCCATGGTGGTCCCCCGAGGATGGACCGGGCGGATCCCGGCCGTAGGGGACGAAGTCCACCGATCGCGCGATAACGTCGGCGTCACCAATTGTGGTTATGCCCGCGTTATGTGGTTGCGGGCACACTGACGGGCATTCATGATCTTTTGGGGGCAAGGTTGCGTGTTCTGATCGCCGAGGACGAGCGGATGCTCGCCGACTCGATCGTCGAGGGGCTGAGGGGTGAGGCCCTGGCCGTTGACGTCGCCTACGACGGCGAGGCGGCGATCGAACGGCTCGGCGTCCACGACTACGACGTGCTGATCCTCGACCGGGACCTCCCGCTGGTGCACGGCGACGACGTGTGCGGCACGGTGGTCGAGCGAGGGTGGCCGGTGAGGGTGCTGATGCTGACCGCCGCGGGCGACGTGCGCTCCAGGGTGGCGGGGCTGTCTCTGGGGGCCGACGACTACCTGCCCAAGCCGTTCGCGTTCGAGGAGCTGGTCGCGCGGGTGCACGCGCTCGGCCGCCGGGCCAGGCCGGCCGACCCGCCGATGCTGGAGCGGGCGGGCGTGCGGCTCGACTGGGCGCACCGGCAGGTGTTCCGCGAGGGCCGGTACGTGCCGCTGGCCCGCAAGGAGTTCGGCGTGCTGGCCGAGCTGCTGCGCGCCCAGGGGGCCGTCGTCTCGGCCGAGAAGCTGCTGGAGAAGGTGTGGGACGAGCACATCGACCCGTTCACCAACACGGTGCGGACCACGATGGCCAAACTGCGCAAGAAGCTGGGCGAGCCCCAGGTCATCGAGACCGTGCCCGGATCGGGGTACCGCATCCCATGAGCCTGCGCCTGCGGTTCGCGCTGGCCTGCGCGGGCGTGTTCCTGGTGATCGCCGGGCTCGCGCAGGCCGCCATCTACCTCGTCGTCCAGACGAGTCTCCAGTACCGGGCCTCCGTGTTCACCCCCGACCGCATCGACATCGAGCGGGACGGCTACGGCATCTACGGCGCGCGGTTCTCGGACGGGTATGAGCTGGCCCGGGGGTTCGCGCTCAAGGTGCACGCCACCTACAGGGACAGCGTCCTCGCCAACGTGCGCAACCTCGGCGGGCTGGTCGTGCTCGGCGGCACGGGGGCGGCGTTCGGGCTCGGCTGGCGGGCGGCGGCCTGGGTGTCGCGGCCGGTCAGGGACGTCACCGAGACCGCGCGCCGGGTCGCGCAGAGCCACAACCTGACCGAGCGCATCGGCTACGACGGGCCGCGCGACGAGGTGAAGGAGCTGACCGACATCTTCGACACCATGCTCGGCCGGCTGGCCCGCTCGTTCGAGGGGCAGCGGCGGTTCGTGGCCAACGCCTCCCACGAGCTGCGCACGCCGCTGACGATCAACCGCACGCTGGTGGACGTGGCGGTGCGCCGGCCCGACGCGACCGACGACGTCAAACGGCTCGGCGAGTCGCTGCTGCTGGTCAACACCCGGCACGAACGGCTCATCGACGGGCTGCTGGCGCTGGCGGAGGGCGAGCAGGCGGTGCTGGACCACCGCCCGTTCGACCTGACCGACGTGGCCGAGCACGTGCTGGACCAGGTGGGCGGGGAGGCGGCCGAGCGGGAGGTGACCATCCACCGGCTGCTCGACTCGGCGCCCACCACCGGGGAGGCGGTCCTGGTGGAACGGCTGGTGCAGAACCTGGTGGAGAACGCGATCCGGCACAACCATCCCAAGGGCGAGGTGTGGGTGACGACCCGGCAACGCACGGAACGCGTGGAGCTGGTGGTGGCCAACACCGGGCTGCAGGTGCCGCCGTACGAGATCGAGTCGATCTTCCAGCCGTTCCGGCGGCTGCACGGCGACCGGCTGCGGTCGGACCGGGGCAGCGGGCTCGGGCTGTCGATCGTGCGGGTCATCACCGAGGCGCACGACGGCACGGTCACCGCCCGGCCACGGGACGAGGGCGGGCTCACGATCACCGTGGAGCTCCCTGCGGCCGACTAGGGCTTACGGCGTACGCGCCGGTGACCGCGCCACCAGGCCGCGCACGCCGGCCATGGTCCCCGCCAGGTCATGCTCTGCGCACACCGGTCATGCTCTGCGCCCGGTCACGGTCCGCGCAGGTCAGCTCGGTCAGGATCTGCGTACGTCGCGGAGCACTTCTTCGGGGATGCCCGCCTCGAGCAGGGCCGTCCAGCTGCCGGACCGCTCGAACAGCAGTGACTCCACGAACGGCAGCAGTGCCTCGCGGTCGGCCCGCGCCTCCAGCAGCTCGCGCAGGATCCGGGCGCGGTCCTGGAAGGGCAGGTCGGGGCCGTCGAGCGTGAGCGCGCGCAGGAGCAGCCGCAGCGGCCTGCCCCGGCCGGCGGCGGAGGCCGCGGGCAGCGCGGCGACCGCGTCGAGGTAGCGGGCGAGCCGGTCGCCCGGGGACTCGGTCATCAGCGCCTCCCGCACCAGCCGGCCGAACGTGGTGACGCGGCCCCGCGGCCGCACGACGACGTCGTCGCCGTCGCCCGGCGCGGCGTGCGGCAGCGCGTCGAGATCGGCGTTCAGCAGGTAGGGCCGTTCGTTCCCGGCGGGCGCCCGCCGGGCGCTCCGGCCCGCCTCCACGTCGCCGAACCACCAGTCGGTGGCGTCGAAGTCGGCCGGCTCGGGAGGCCCGCCCAGCAGGATGTCACGGCTCGTGCCGACGACGCGCCGCGCCGACAGCGCCCTGACCAGTCCCTGCCATCCCTCGTCGCCGAGCTGGCTCTTCCACAGCCGCGTGTACGAGCGCCACCGGTCGAAGGCGGGTGTGTCGCGCAGCAGCGCCGCGACGCTGACCGGCTCCTCCGAGGCGCACACGATCAGCAGCGTGAGGTTGGCCGAGTAGGCCGCCAGCCGCCGCGGCACCGGATGCCGCACCGGCGCGAACCCGGTGCAGGAGCGCCGCCGCCGCTCGTACAGGGAGCCGCGCAGCAGCCGCGTGAGCAGGGCGACGCTCCGGGCGCGGACGTCGGGCGGCAGCGCCCGCAGCAGTTCCATGGAGAAGCCCACGATCGGGCCCCGCTCGGCCAGGCAGGAGAACGACGTGACGGCGTAGAGCAGGTCGTCGTCGGTCTCCTGCCCGACGGCGGCGACCAGCTCCTCCTCGGCCAGTAGCTGCCGCCTGACCAGGTCCTGGACGGCGGTCACCACCAGCGAGCCCACCAGGAACTCGCCGAAGGTGGCGTGCAGGAACTCGTAGCCGCGCTCGCGGCCGCCGCCGGGGCGCGGTTCGTTCGCGTGGACGAAGAAGAACCGGGCGGCGGCGCTGCGCGCCCACTCCTCGCCGTCACCCCGCTCGAAGCCCTGCTCGCGCTGCCCGAAGCCGTGCCCGAAGCCTTGCTCGCGCTGCTCGAAGCCCTTCCTTGAGCCTTGCTCGCGCTGCTCGAAGCCCTTCCTTGAGCCTTGCTCGCGCTGCTCGAAGCCCTTCCTTGAGCCTTGCTCGCGCTGCTCGAAGCCCTGCTCGAACAGCGCGGGGAGGTCTCCGCCGAGCGCGGACTCGGTGACGGTCGAGCGCCCGCGCGCGAACATCGACAGCGCGACACCACCCAGCCGGACCAGCTCGCGCTCCACGAGCCTGCGCCTGCGGGCGGCCGGCAGCGAACGCGCCTCCGGCTCCCTGTCGATCTCCCGGGCCGCGAAGTCGCGGATCAGCGACTCGTAGAGGCGGGCCCGGCCCAGCTCGGAGCCATCGCGCAACGCGTCGCCGGACGCGTCGTAGAGGGCCAGCAGCAGCAGGAGCAGCGGCTGCCTGGCCGCCTCGCCCTGCGCCAGCGCGACGTCCGCCGACAGCGGCTTGCGGTCGTGCCGGGCGAGCAGGCCGTGGTTGGTCTGGTCCCAGATCTCCAGCCACCTGCGCACCTGGTCGTCGTCGAACGGCCGCAGCTGGAGCGCCAGCACTCCCTCGGGGAACCTCACCCGGTCGGCCACCACGGTCCGGCTGGTCACGATCACCGCGACGGGCCGGTTGATCCTGGCCTGCCCGCTCTGGAACTCCTGGAGCTGCTCCAGGTAGTCGTAGCGGCCGGTGCCTGCCGCCTGGACCAGCTCGTCGAACCCGTCGAGCATGATGACCGGCAGCGCCCCGTCGCCCGCGTCCACCAGCTCCTGGTATCTCACGTCCTCGTCGAGCACGGCGGAGATGCCCTGCTCGATCTGGGACGTGACGGTCGAGTGCGGCGCGACGTCGCGCAGCTCCACCCGGATCGGCAGGAACTCCGACGTCGCCAGCCGCGCCGCGAGCACCTCGGTCAGCTTCGACTTGCCCGAGCCGGGCTCGCCGAGCACCACCAGCGGCGCCCGCGTGGCGTGCGGCGACGTGAGGTGCCCGACAAGGAACGCCTCGGTGTCGGGCAGCCCGGCCCGGCCCTCCCACCAGCCTTTCAGCGCGGGCGCGGACTCGCGGGTCATCTCCGCCACCCGGCAGCGCGGGGTGATGTACCCCTCCCCCAGCAGCGGCAGCGTGACGTCGCCCGGCGCCTTGCCGGCGGCCGTCAGCGGCTGGTCGAGGGCACTGGCGGCCAGCCTGATCAGGTGGATCCTCGGCCGGTCGCCCACCCGGGGCGGCGCCAGCTCGGCCAGCAACCGCGCCACCCGCGACAGCCCGGCGTCGAGCGACTGGGACTCCGTGACCAAGCTCCACACCCTGAACTCCGGGGTGGCGGCGGCCAGCAGCAGGTAGTCCTCGTCGTAGATCCGCAGCGCCCGCGCCGGCGGGCCCTCGGCGAGCAGCAGCGGCAGCCGTACCTGGTCGTCGGCGGAGAGCCGCTCCCACACCGGCTGCCCGCGCACGTAGCGCGCCAGGGTCTGCGACATCTCCCGGTAGGTCCGCGCCACGGCTTCCCGGGTCTCGGCGTGCGGGCGGTGCGGCCCGGGCATCGGCAGCGGCTGGGCCAGCAGCTCGCGCAGCAACTCGGCGAACCCGCCGGCCGACGGGCCGCCGAGCGCCAGGTCGGCCTGGTCGCCGCGGTCGGTGCCGAGCCGGCGCAACTCGAACGGTAACCGCGCCTCGCCCAGCGCCTCGAAGTAGGCCGACGCCACGACCACGGCGTGGGCCGCGGCCAGCCGCTGGGTGCGGGCGAACCGGCTGTCACCGCCCTTGCGCTCCGGCACCCGCCGCAGCACGTCCTCGCCGTAGCGCACGATGTCGTCGCGCAGGTCGGACAGGGTGAACATCATCCGTGCGCCACCGGCCAGCGCCCATCCGGTCAGCGCCGCGTTCGAGGCGAATCCGGCCACCTTGGCGAGCCTGTTGTCGTTGCAGCCGAGGATCTTCAGCGCGTCGGCGTAGCTCAGGGTCTGCGTCGTGACTCCTCCACTCCCTGAAGAGAGCGGCTTCTCGCTTCCCCCTGCCGGGTGAAGCCGGCCGTCCCTCGCTGGATCTGATGGCGCGTTCCATTCGCCAGAATGCCTTTCCAGGGCGCGCGGGTCGAGCCGCCGGTCAGAGCGCGTCGGCGATCTCCGTCAGCACCGCCGGATCCTCGATCGTGGACGGGGCGCGGTAGTCGCGCCCGTCGGCGATGTCGCGCATGGTGCCGCGCAGGATCTTGCCGGACCGGGTCTTGGGCAGCCGGCCGACCACCACGGCCCGGCGGAAGGCGGCGACCGGGCCGATCCGCTCGCGGACCAGCGCGGCCAGCTCCCGCTCCACCTCGGCGGGGTCGCGCTCGGCGCCCGCCTTGAGCACTACGAAACCGACCGGCAGCTGCCCCTTGAGCTCGTCGGCCACGCCGATCACCGCGCACTCGGCCACGTCCGGGTGGCCCGCGATGACCTCCTCCATCTGCCCGGTCGACAGCCGGTGGCCGGCCACGTTGATGACGTCGTCGATGCGGCCCATCACGTACAGGTAGCCGTCGTCGTCGAGGTAGCCGCCGTCGCCCGTCAGGTAGTGGCCGGGGAAGCGCGACAGGTAGGACTCGGTGAAGCGGGCCTCGTCGCGGAAGAGGGTGGGCAGGTTGCCGGGCGGCAGCGGCAGCCTGATGGCCACCGCTCCCTCGGCGCCGGGCGGGCAGTCCTCGCCCGAGGAGTCGAGGATGCGCACGTCGTAGCCGGGGACGGGCTTGGTGGGCGAGCCGGGTTTGATCGGCAGCACCTCGATGCCCACGCAGTTGGCGGCGATGGGCCAGCCGGACTCGGTCTGCCACCAGTGGTCGATGACCGGGATGCCGAGCAGGTCGCTCGCCCAGTGGTAGGTGTCGGGGTCGAGCCGCTCACCGGCCAGGAAGAGGTAGCGCAGCGTCGACAGATCCCACTTTTGCGCGAAATCTCCGGACGGGTCCTCTTTCTTGATGGCCCTGATCGCGGTCGGCGCGGTGAACAGCGTCCGCACCCCGTGCATGGCCACCACCCGCCAGAACGCCCCCGGATCCGGCGTGCCGACCGGCTTGCCCTCGTACAGCACGGTCGTGCAGCCGGCCAGCAGCGGCCCGTAGACGATGTAGGAGTGGCCCACCACCCAGCCGACGTCGGAGGCGGCCCAGTAGACCTCGCCCGGGGCGGCGCCGTACACGTTGGACATGCTCCAGTGCAGCGCCACCGCGTGACCGCCGTTGTCGCGGACCACGCCCTTGGGCGCGCCGGTGGTGCCGGAGGTGTAGAGGACGTACAGCGGGTCGGTCGCGGCCACGCTCACGCAGGCGGCCGGCTCCGCGTCGCGCACGGCCGACGCCCAGTCGAGGTCGCGCCCCTGCACCAGCGCGGCGGGCGACTGCGGCCGCTGCAGGATGACGCAGCGTTCCGGCCGGTGCGTGGCCTCCTCCAGGGCGGCGTCCAGCAGCGGTTTGTACGCGACCACGCGGGACGGCTCGATGCCGCACGAGGCCGACAGCACCACCACCGGCCGGGCGTGGTCGATCCGCACGGCCAGCTCACTGGCGGCGAACCCGCCGAACACCACCGAGTGCACGGCGCCCAGCCGCGCGCAGGCCAGCATGGCGATCACCGCCTCGGGCACCATCGGCATGTAGATCACCACGGTGTCGCCCGTGCCGACGCCCAGGTCGCGCAGCAGGCCGGCGGTGCGCGCCACCTCGTCGAGCAGCTCGGCGTAGGTGTAGGCGCGCACGGTGCCGGTGACGGGACTGTCGTAGATCAGCGCCATCCGGTCGCCGTGGCCCGCCTCGACATGCCGGTCGAGCGCGTTGAAGCAGGTGTTGAGCCGGCCGTCGGGAAACCACCGCCCGTCACGCAGGACGGTCTCGGGCGCAACCTCCCAGTCGATGCCCCTCGCCGCCTCCGCCCAGAAACCCTCGGACTCGTCGATGCTGCGCCGGTAGACGGCGTCGAAACCACTCACCCATCGATCAGACCAGCGCCCCGGCCGTACGCGCAACCCCCCGCGCCTGCCAGGGTGGGAGGGTGAGCGATGATCTGATTCTGTCCGTCGTGGTGGGGTCGCGGGCGTACGGGCTGGAGACCGGCGGATCCGACACCGACCGGCGCGGGGTGTTCGTGGCGCCCACGGAGGACTTCTGGCGGCTGACCAAGCCGCCGACGCACCGCGACGGCCCGCTGCCCGAGCAGTTCTCGTGGGAGGTCGAGCGGTTCTGCGTGCTCGCCCTCGACGCCAACCCGACGGTGCTGGAGTGCCTGTGGTCGCCGCTCGTGGAGGTCGCCACCCCGTTCGGCGAGCGGCTGCGCGAGCTGCGGGGCGCGTTCCTGTCACAGCGCGCGCACGAGACGTTCATAGGCTACGCCGACGCCCAATTCCGCCGCCTCGACCCGGAAGCGCCCAGGTGGAAGCAGGCCATGCACATGATCAGGCTGCTGCTCAGCGGGCTGCACCTGGTCCGGCACGGCGACCTGGAGGTGAGGGTGGGCGCGCACCGCGACCGGCTGCTCGCCGTCAGACGCGGCGAGGTGCCGTGGGCCGAGGTCGACGCCTGGCGCCGCTCGCTGACCGCCGAACTGGCCGACGCCGAAAGCGTGCTGCCGGCCGTACCTGATCGGGAGAAAGTGGAGGATTACCTCATCGACGTACGCAGGGGGCACCTGTGAACCCGCCCACCCGGCTGCCCACCCGGCTGCCCGCCGGGCTGCCCGCGGGGTTGCCCGCCTGGTTGCCCGCCTGGCTGCCCGAGATCCCCGGTGAGCAGCCGCATCCGCTGGTGTTCGCCACGGTCAGCGGAGCGCACCTGTACGGTTTCCCGTCGGACGACTCCGATGCTCTACACCTTCCGGGTGCTGGTGATGGGCATACACCTCATGCGCACCGGTGAGCTCGACGCCGACCTGACACACCTGTTCCGGTACGGGCCGCCGTACCTTCCGGAGCTGGTGGCCGCCAAGCGCGAGGCCGAGCACGGCGGGGCGCCGCCCGTGCCCACGGCCGGCGACGACGTGGCGCGGCTGACCGCCGAGCTCCAGGAGGCCCGGGACACGTCGGCCCTGCCCGAGACGGCCACGGCCGGCCCGGCGCTGCACGATCTCGTGGTCCGCACCCGGCTGGGCCGTCCGTGACCTGATGCCCGCGAGCCTCGCGGGACCCCAGGTTCGTGCCCCTCGCGGGACCCCGCGCGGAGCTGCGGTGTCGCGGCTCCGCCGGGTCTCGGCGATCTGCGGCCGGGTTCCTACCGGTCGTGACGGTACGTGATCAGAGCTTCGGTGACAGGACGAGCCTGATGGCGAAGACCTCGTAGCCGGCCCGGTCGAAGGCCCGGGCCATGGGAACGTTGGTGACGTCGGTGTCGGCGATGATCCGGCCGACGCCACGTTCGGCGTGGAAGCGGGTGATCTCGGCCAGCAGGTCGTCCGCGTACCCCTGGCCGCGGCGCTCCGGCACCACGCCGAGATAGCCGACGACCGGGCCCTGGTTGTTCGCGGACGGCAGCGCGACGCCCACCAGGTCGCCGTCCGGGGTGCGGGCGAGCCGCCACCATGAACGGTCGCCCGGCATACTGCGGTAGTCGGCCACGTCGTCGCGGGCCTGCGCGTCGCCGTCCATCGTGGTCAGGGCCTGCCGCGTGTGCGCGTCGAGCGAGCCGACGGCCACCCGGCGGAACACCGCCACGAACACCTCGTCGTCGGGGTCCGGCCCGAAGACGAGCCTGCCCGACGGCTCGGGCACCGGCGAGCCCGGCGTCCACTGGTAACGGAGCCGTTCCAGTTCCTCGGTCAGGCCGGCCCTCTGCCCGGCCTCCTGGCGCCAGGCGATGGCGGCCGACGCCTTCGGGTCGTCCCGCCACTCCTTCCGCAGGAACACGTGGTACGCGGGCGCCTGGCCGTACTCGTCATGGGCGTGTCGCAGCAGGTCGGCGGCGAGGCTCACGCGGTCCTCGACCGAGGGATGGACGTAGAGGCAGTCGAGCGCGAGCGGCCGGTCGCCGTCGGGGAAACCCCACCAGACGGCACGGGCCTTGATCTCGCCGTCCTCCTCGGCGACCCAGATGCGCTCGTGGCGGTACTGGCGGTCCTCGAGGAAGGTGAGCAGACGGTCGGGGTGGGCCCAGCTGATGGACTCGTCGACGACGCAGCCGAGCAGGCGATCGAGGTCAGCCTCGACCGTGGGGCGGAAAAGCATGGTTCCTCCGAAGAGTGGGAGCGGACGCGGTGAGCGTCCGGTCGTCGTTGCGGGACATCTCAGCGCCTCCTTTCTTCCGACTTTTCGGGTACGGCGGACTTTAACGTAAACCTGGCCTGGGTGCGACAGGATTGATGCCGTGGGCACCTACGACGACGACACGCTTCCCCTCCAGCCACCGATCCGCCTGCCGGCCACGGCCGAACTGGCGGCGGCCGTCCGCGCCGCTCCCCTGGCGGTGGATCTCCTCCGCCCTTCCGGCCCCGCACCACTTGACGAATCCGAGGTGGCCGGGGCCCTGCGGCAGGAGGACGACGAGGAGGTGCTGCGGGTCTGGGCGGACCTTTGCCGCCGGCGGCTCGGCGAGGAGCACCTCTTGCGGGTCGTGCGTTTGTTCCTCGGCCGTGAGGCGGCGGGCGAGCCGCCCGCCGAGCTGTTCGCCCTCGGTCTGGTACGGCCCGCGGAGCCGCACGTGTTGACGCCCCTCGGGCTGTGGGCCGGGAGGCAGATGATCGCCGAGGTCACCGGGCAGGAGATTCCCGTGATGGGGTCGCTCGCCACCGAGGACGCCACCGCGCTGCTGCACGGCCTGCGCTCCTACCCCGAGCGCGAACGGCTCGAAGAGCTCACCGGCTGGCTGGCCACCCGCGAGCGGGGCAAGGCGGCGCAGGAGATCGGCGCCGCGATCGCCGAGGCGAGCCCGCTGGGGCGGGCGATCGGTGTGGAGTTGCTCGCCACCGACCTGGGTGACGAAGGCCGGGAGGTTCTCGACGGGCTGCTCGACGTGCCGCGGCTGGGGGCCGTGATCGGAGCCCGGCTGGGTCGCGACGACCGTCAGCCGACGCCCGACGAGATCGCCTGGGTGCTGGTGGACATGGCGGCGACGCTGCTGGAGTTCGGCGGGGAGTCGGACGAGGTCATCGAGTCGGTCGGGATGGGGATGGAGCCGGACGACCAGGCGGGCACCATCGCGCTCCTGGCGCTCGGCGACCATCCGTGGACCGAGCGGGTGCTGCGCGTGTTCATCGACCGGCATCCGGACGGGCAGGTGTCGGCGGCCGCCCGTAAGGCGCTGCGCCGGCTGCACGGCCTCGCCCACGCTCGCAGGTAGAGTCGGCCGGGATGACAAAGCACACGATCACCCCGCAACCCGGCGCCATCCTGGGCGATGCCCATACCTGCGACTGCGGTGTCCATCTGGCCGACCGCATGACGGCCGAGGTGCACGCCGCCGAGCACCAGCAGTGCACGGTCTGTCTCGGGTCCGCCGAGGAGCTCGTGGCGCCGGGCCTCTCGCGTGGCTGCACCGCCTGCGCCGGGACCGGCGGCCGGCGCGAGCAGATCACCTGGCAGCTGGCCCACACCGAGGCCGAGCGGCTGATCACGATGAGTGTCGTGCGGGGTGTGGTGGGCGATCTCGACGGGCCCTTCCATCTGTCGCACATCGCTGACCTGGTACGGGCCGGGCTCGGGCTGCAGGCCGGGCGGCTGCCCGTCGGGCCGCGGGTCCGGGACCTGTTGCTGGAGTTGCAGGGGGCCGGCGAGATCACCATGCTGTCCGCGCCTGACGAGCTCATCGACGGCACTGATGTCGTGCTCTATCGGGATCCGCAGTGGCAGCGGGTGCGCACCCTGGGGCTTTAGTCTGGCGCTCGGCTGACTCCCGTGATGCGCGGTGGTTGTCGTCCGAGCGGAAGTGCCAGCTCTTGAGGTCGAGTGCTCGGCTACCGGCGACACGCCCGAAAGGGGCCAAGCTGACGCCTGTCGGCATGGTCAAGGGCTGGTTTCCGCAGCCCGAATGCCAGGCGCCGGAAACTAGACGTCGACCACCATGTGGGCGTGCCACATCCCGGCCTCACGGCCGAACCGCAGTCCGTGCAGCGCGACCGCCTTGGGCAACGCGCCGACCCGGTCGACCGCCCCTACCGGGACAGTCGCCAGCCTCATCTCGACCTGCCCCTTGGTAACGCCCGTTCGCTCGTCGATCGATACGTCCACCGCCACCCGGCCGGGCACCTCGACCTGGTAGACCACCTCGTCCAGCAGCGT
Organism: Nonomuraea sp. NPDC048916; assembly: GCF_040649575.1. Classification (NCBI taxonomy): domain Bacteria; kingdom Bacillati; phylum Actinomycetota; class Actinomycetes; order Streptosporangiales; family Streptosporangiaceae; genus Nonomuraea; species Nonomuraea sp. NPDC048916. The sequence continues at coordinate 92,277 of NZ_JBEZFS010000004.1, read as the reverse complement.
GACAAGGAGCCCTGCGTCGGTCTCCTCGGCCAGGGCGATCGTGACGCTGTCGTCCGGCACTGCCTCGCCGATGTCGGCGAAGGTCTCCACCAGCGCCCGCGCCGCTTCGGCCAGGCACTCCTCCCGGCTGTCCGCCCACGCCTCCAGCGCGATGTCGGCCGCGCGGGGGACCGCCCTGTGACCCCTGCTCACCCTGTCCACTCCATCAGCAATCCCTGGCGCTGGAAAGTGCCGCGCGCCCGATCACCCCCAGGCCGTCGATCGCTGCCGGCGACGGCAGCGATTCCTCCGGACCGGATAGGGGCATCCAGGTGACAGCGCAGGTGGATCCATCGGCCTCGGCGACTACGGGTGAGCCGGGTTTGAGATCAACGATGTAAAAGAGCCCCAGTCGCCGCCCTCTTGTAACCCTTCGGACGGTTCTGACCAAACAGGGGTGTTAATCGATGAAGGGGGCATTGCCGGTGCTTCGCAAAAGTTCCGTTCGATCAGCTTGATCGGGCGGTACCCCGCCATGGTGACGCGTCGCCACACCGGTCGCGCCGATCAGCGATCTTCCGCCAGAAACGCTGCTGGTCCTCCGCCGATTTCCGCCCTACGGGTGATCCGCTAGGCGGTGCAGAGAATTTCGGAGTGGAGGATGGAGAGCCAGCCGTCGGGGGTGCCGGACCATTCGAGCCAGGCGTCGGAGATGCGGCGCAGGGTGGCGGGGGTGGCCGTGCCTGTGCTGAGGGCTTGCCGCGCCATGGCGGAGTGGAGGATGCGGTCGGCCCACATGCCGCCCCACCAGGCGCGGTCTTCCGGGGTGGCGAAGCACCACGTCGACGAGGTGGGCGTGATGTGCGTGAAGCCGGCGGCCTGGGCCCAGGACAGGAGGCGCCGGCCGGCGTCCGGTTCGCCGCCGTTGGCTCGGGCGAGCCGCTGGTAGAGCGCCAGCCACTCGTCCAGCGCCGGCAGGCGCGGATACCAGGCGAAGGCGGAGTAGTCGCTGTCTCTGGCCGCGACCAGGCCGCCCGGTTTCGTCACGCGCCTCATTTCGCGCAGGGCCCGGACCGGGTCGCCGACGTGCTGGAGGACCTGGTGGGCGTGCACCACGTCGAAGGTGTCGTCGGCGAACTCCAGCGCGTGCACGTCGGCGACGGCGAAGCTCGCGTTGGCCGTGCCTCTGGCCGCGAGTTCGGCCCTGGTGAGCGCCAGAGCCTCCTCGGTCACCTCGCACGCCGTCACGTGCCCCACCCTGGTCGCGAGATCGGCCGTGATGGTGCCGGGGCCGCTGCCCACGTCGAGGAGGTTCGTCTCCGGACCGAGGTGGGGCAGCAGGTAGGCGGCCGAGTTGGCGGCGGTGCGCCACCTGTGCGAGCGCAGCACGGACTCGTGGTGGCCATGCGTGTATACGGCGTCCATCACAACTCCCTGTCCCGGTACGATGCCAGGACTCTACTTCGCGTCTCAGAATAAGAGAAGGTTTGTCTTGATATATGAGACGTCAGGGACTTCGCGGTACGCCGTAGACTTGCTGGGACACATTCGCGGGCGGGAAAGGCGTTGGTCGTGGGAGAGGTCCGGCCGATCGTTTACGTGGGCGACCCGGTGCTGCACGCGCCGTGCGAGCCGGTGACCCGGTTCGACGCCGAGCTGGCGGCACTGGTGGACGACATGTTCGCGAGCATGTACGCCGCCGAGGGCGTGGGCCTGGCGGCCAACCAGATCGGCGTGGCGCTCCGGGTGTTCGTCTACGACTGCCCCGACGCCGACGACGTGCGGCACAAGGGCGTGGTGGTCAATCCGTCGCTGGAGCTGCCACCGCTGGGCGAGCGGCAGCTGGACGCGGGCGAGGAGGGCTGCCTGTCGGTGCCCGGCCAGTACGCCCCGCTCCCCCGCGCCGACCACGCCATCGTCCACGGATTCGACGCCGAGGGCGCTCCGGTCACCGTCGAGGGCACCGGCATGCTGGCCCGCTGCCTCCAGCACGAGACCGACCACCTCGACGGCCACCTCTACATCGACCGGCTCCCGGCCAAACGCCGCAAGCAGGTCCTCACGGCGTACGAGCAGTCCCGCACCCAGACGGTCTGAGAATCCTCGCGGTGAGATACCCGGCAAATCGGGTAGGTGGGGCCGATCGATGACAAATCGATCGGAACCGACATCAGGAGGACTCTCATGGCGAACACCGTGGCAGACGTGATGACGGCCCACCCCGCGACGGTCGAGGCCGACCAGCCCGTCGCCGTGGCCGCGGCACTGATGCGCGACAACGACACGGGCGCCGTGATCGTCAACGACAACGGCCGGATCAGCGGCATCGTGACCGACCGCGACATCACCGTGCGGCTGGTCGCCGACGAGAAGAGCCCGGACACGCCGGTGCGAGACGTCTGCACTCCGGCGGTCGAGGCGGTCGGCCCCGACACCACCATCGATCAGGCCGTCCGGCTCATGCGCTCACACGCCGTGCGCCGCCTGCCCGTCGTGGAGGACGGGCGCGCCGTCGGGATCGTCAGCCTGGGCGACCTGGCGATGGAAAGCGAGCCGAACTCCGCCCTCGCCGACATCTCGGCCGCCGAGGGCAACACGTAGATTGGCCCTGTGGTCACAGTCGAGGACGTGCGGCGGCTCACGTCGACCTTCCCCCGTTCGTCGGAGCACCTCATCAGAGACCGGATCAAGTTCCGGGTCGGCTCGATCGTCTACGTGGCGTTCTCGCCCGACGAGTCGGTGATGGGGTTCGCGTTCCCCAAGGAGGAGCGCGACGCCCTGGTCGCGGCCGAGCCGGCCAAGTTCATGCTGCCTTCGGAGTCCGATCTGCGTTACAACTGGGTGCACGTACGCCTGGCCGCCATCGACGAGGAGGAGATGCGCGAGCTCGTCCTGGACGCCTGGCGGATGGTCGTGCCGAAGAAGGTCTACGCCGCCTACGTCAGCTGAGCCGGTCAAGGCCGAGGGCGCTGATCAGTAACCGTTCCTTGCGGTTGCCGAGCAGGCGGGCCGTCCAGTCGACGAAGCCTCCGTCGCCCACCTCGACGTCGCCGGGCGTAGACCTTGAAGCACAGGCCCGAGTAGTAGCCGCGGCCGGACTTCCGGCCGGGGTCGTCCACGGCGTCCAGCCCCTCCGACACCCGGGAGAACCGCGGGTCGAGCAGGGTGACGCGGACCTCCGGCGTGGCGCCGGCGGCGCGTACGGCCCGGGTGAGCAGGCTCAGGTGTTCGGCGGCGTGAAGGCGTTCGAAGGCCAGGTCGCCGGAGTCTCGGCCGGCCGTCGCCAGGCCGAAGAGGGTGAAGTGGGCCGAGCCCCCGGGGAAGGGCTGGGCTCGTACGACCCGCTGGATCGTGGCCAGCCGCACCGCGTGGTGAGGTCGGCGCCGGAGAGCCGGGCGGTGAGCGCGTCGAGGATGCCGGGGCCGCCCGCCTGCCTCAGCACCCTGCGGAGGGCGGTTGATTCGTCTGCCATCCTCCACCACTATCATGATCATGACGGATCACGATTGGGTTGGCTGGCACGACGATTACGACCGGCCCGGTTCGCCGTTGCGGGAGCGGCTGCTCGTCGTGCGGCGGTGGGTCCGGCTGGCCCTCGACGAAGGGGCCGAGCGGGTGGTGAGCCTGTGCGCCGGGCAGGGCCGCGACCTGCTGCCCGTGCTCGCCGAGCACCCCAGACGCGGCCTGGTGCGGGCGCGGCTGGTGGAGCTGGACGACCGCAACGTCCGCCTGGCGAGGGCCGGCGCGCCCGAGGGCGTCGAGGTCGTGTGCGCCGACGCCGCGCTGACGAGCGCCTACCTCGGGGCCGTGCCCGCCGACCTGGTCATCGCGTGTGGCATCTTCGGCAACCTCTGCGACGACGACGTCGAACGCACGGTGACCGTGCTGCCCCAGCTGTGCGCGCCCGGCGCGACCGTGATCTGGACCCGGCACCGGCGCGAGCCCGACCTGGTGCCGGCGATCTGCGCGTGGTTCGAACGGGAACGGTTCGAGCGGGTCCACCTGGAGGGTGGCGCCGGCCACTGCGTCGGCGTGCACCGCTACACCGGACCGCCGAGAGGGCTGGAGCCCGGGGGGCGCATGTTCACCTTCCGCTAGGAGACCCGATGAGGGGATGCGGCTAGGAATTCCCTTGTGGGCCCGGTGAAGGGACCCGGTTAGGAATTCCCTTGTGGGCCCGGTGAAGGGACCCGGTTAGGAATTCCCTCAGGGAACCCGGTTAGGAATTCCCTCAGGGGGCCCGGTTAGGGACCCGCTGAGGGGATTCGCTTGGGGGATTTGGCTAGGAGATGCCGCGGTAGAGGTCGGTGGTCAGTTTTGTGATGCGCTGGACCGAGCCGTTCCATGTGCCTCCGGCGGGGTGTGCGGTCAGGACGGCCAGGACGTAGCGGTCGCTTTTGCCGGCCAGGCCGGTCGTGTGCAGCACCGGCCGGCCGTAGTCGGGCACGCCCGAGCCGGCCGCCCGGAGCGCGGCCGTGGAGATCGATCCGCCCGAGGCCGAACCGATCAAGGCCGAGCCGCCGCATCTGGTCGGGGGACGGGTGCCGAATCCGGACCAGCCCTGCTTGACCGCCCACGGTCTGGGCATGGCGCGTGGGATGCCGAAGGTCTGGTCGAAGCCGTCGCTGCCGCACGGCGTGGCCTGGCGCAGGTGGCCCAGGATGGTGTCCCTGACCCTGGGCTCGGCCCTGTCGAGCAGGTAGCGGTAGACGCGGACGACGTCGTACGCGCTGAGCGAGGTGTAGCCCCAGAAGCCGGGGTGGGTCGCGGGCGGCGGGGCGGTGTCGGAGAGGCCCAGCCTGCGGGCCGCCCGCACGATGATCGCGCCCTTGCCGTAGCGGGACCAGAACCTCGTGGCGGCGCCGTCGTCGCTGGAGCGCAGCATGACCTTGAGCAGCCGGGCGTCGGCCGCCGGGACGGTCTGGTGCGTCTCCAGGTAGTCGATCGCCATCAGGATCTTGACCACCGAGGCCGAACGGTATTTCCGGTGCGCGTTGCGGTGCGCCACGATCTTGCGCTGCCGCCGGTCGAAGACCACCCAGGCCGCCGTGGTGCCGGCCGGGACGCGCGGCGGCCTGGCCGAAGGGGAGGCCGCCGCGCCGGGCGCCGGGACGCCCACCTCCTCGCTCGGCGCGGGCGCGGCGCTCGCGGCCGAGACGGGACCGGCTAAGGGGGTGGCGACACATCCCGCGGCGAGGGGCACGGCCGCCGCCATGGCGGCCCACGGCTTGATTCGCATCCGACATACCTACCAGACCCTTGACCAGACCACAGAAACGGGTATAAACACAGAGGAAACCAACTGGAAACGGCGGTGAATCAACATCATGTACGCCGAGGAGCGGCACCAGGAGATCCTCCGCAGAGCACGGGCCGCGGGCCGTGTCGATGTGGTGTCGCTGGCCGACGAGCTCGACGTGACCACCGAGACCATCCGCCGCGACCTCACCGTGCTGGAGCGGGCCGGCGTGCTGCGCCGGGTGCACGGCGGCGCCATCCCCGTGGAGCGGCTGGGGTTCGAGCCCGCGCTGGCCACCCGCGACGAGGTGATGACCGCGGAGAAGGAGCGCATCGCCAAAGCCGCGCTGGCCGAGCTGCCCGAGGACGGCTCGGTGATCATCGACGCCGGGAGCACCACGGGCCGCCTGGCGCAGGTGCTGCCCGCCGACCGCGAGCTCACGGTCGTGGTCAACTCCCCGCCGCTGGCGACCGTGCTGGCCACGCGCGGCAACCTCAACGTCATCATGCTCGGCGGCCGGCTGCGCGGGCGGACGCTGGCCACGGTCGACGACTGGGCGCTGCAGCCCCTGTCGCAGTTGCACGTGGACGTGGCGTTCATGGCGACCAACGGCTGCTCGGCCGCCAAGGGCCTGACCACGCCCGACCCGGCCGAGGCGGCGATCAAACGGGCGATGGTGCGGGCCGCCCAGCGCTGCGTGCTGCTGGCCGACCACACGAAGTTCACCAACACCTATCTGGCCAGGTTCGCCGCGCTGAACGAGATCGACGTCGTCATCACCGACACGGGGATGGACGTCGCCCTAGCCGCCGACCTGTCGGCGGCGGGCCCGGAGGTGGTGCGCGCATGACCGCGCACGACCGCGATTCCCTCCGGGAGCGGTGCGCATGATCCTCACGCTGACGCTCAACCCGAGCCTCGACCGCACGATCGAGATCGCGTCGCTGGCCCGCGGCGCCGTCATCCGGGCCGCCGCCGCCCACCTCGACCCCGGCGGCAAGGGCGTCAACGTCTCCCGCGCCCTGCTCGCCAACGCGGTCGCCTCCCGGGCCGTGGTGCCGTTCGGCGGCGACGAGGGCAGGCAGCTGGTGCGGCTGCTCGCGCTCGAAGGGCTCGACATGGTGACCGTGCCGGTGGAGGGCGCCACCCGGTCGAACGTCACGCTGGCCGAGCCGGACGGCACGATCACCAAGATCAACGAGCCGGGCACGGCCCTGACGCCCGCCGAGCTCGACACGGTCGCCGACGCCGTGCTGGCCGCCGCGCACGAGGCCGACTGGGTGGTGGCGTCCGGCAGCCTGCCGCCCGAGGTGCCCGCCGACGTCTACGCGCGGCTGTGCCGCAGGTTCGCCGGCGCGGGCATCCACGTCGCCGTCGACACCAGCGGCCCCGCCCTCGTCGCCGCGCTGGGCGCCGGACCGGCCCTGGTCAAGCCGAACCTCGACGAGCTCGCCGCCGCCACCGGCATGCCGATCCGCCGCGTCGGCGACGTGGTCGAGGCGGCGGGCAAACTGCGCGCGGCGGGCGCGCGCACCGTGCTGGCCAGCCTCGGCGCCGACGGCGCCGTCCTCGTCCAGGGCCAGGGCATCTGGTACGGCGAGGCCGCGGTGAGCGAGCCGCGCAACTCGGTCGGCGCCGGTGACGCCATGCTGGCCGGTTTCCTGGCCGGCGGCGGCCGGGGCGAGGCGGCCCTGGTGGAGGCGCTGGCCTGGGGCGCGGCCGCGGTGTGCCTGCCCGGCAGCCGGATGCCCGGACCGTCCGACATCGACCGCACGCGCGTCCGCACCGGCGCGCCCGACCTGACCCGTCCGCTGACCACCCACCAGCCCGCCGCCGGCCGGGATCCCCTGCCGGCTCCCTGATCCCCCGACCACCCCCCGGAGAGCCTGCTCACCCCCCTGAAGGAGCACGTGCAATGGCCGACACCTACACGCCCCCGGTCTACGGAACCGGAGTCAAGGCCACCGTCCAGCGACTCGGCGGCCACCTGGCCGGCATGATCATGCCGAACATCGGCGCGTTCATCGCCTGGGGCCTGATCACCGCGCTGTTCATCCCCACCGGCTGGCTGCCGAACCCGGCCATGGAGGCCATGGTCGGCCCGATCGTCAAGATCCTGCTGCCCGTCCTGATCGCCTACACCGGCGGCCGGATGGTCCACGGGCAGCGCGGCGCGGTGGTGGGCGCGGTCGCCGTGATGGGCGTCGTGGTGGGGTCGGACGTCCCCATGCTCCTCGGGGCCATGATCGTCGGCCCCCTCGCCGCGTACATCCTGAAATATGTCGACAAGTTCACCGAGCAGCGAACCAAGGCCGGGTTCGAGATGCTCGTCGACAACTTCACCGCGGGCATCGTCGGCGGCGCCATGGCGGTGGCCGGCGTCTGGGGCATCGGCCCCGTCGTCCGCGAGGTCACCGCGGCAGCGGGCAACGCCGTCGGCTGGCTGGTCAACAACGACCTGCTGCCCATCGCCTCGGTCCTCATCGAACCCGCCAAGGTCCTCTTCCTGAACAACGCCATCAACCACGGCGTGCTCGGACCGCTCGGCATCGCCGAGGCCGCCCAGACCGGCAAGTCGATCCTGTTCATGCTGGAGTCCAACCCCGGCCCCGGCCTGGGCCTGCTCATCGCCTACCTGCTGTTCGGGCCGCGCTCGCTGCGCCCGAGCACGCCCGCCGCGATGATCATCCACTTCTTCGGCGGCATCCACGAGATCTACTTCCCGTACGTCCTGATGAAGCCGCGCCTCATCCTCGCCGTCATCGCCGGTGGGGCGGCCGGGGTGTTCACGTTCCTGGTCACCGGGGCGGGACTGGTCTCGACGCCGTCGCCGGGCAGCATCTTCGCCTACGTGGCGGTGACCCCGAGGGGCGGCTGGTTCGGCATGCTGGCCGGGATCGTGATCGCGACCGTGGTGACGTTCGCGGTGGCGGCGGTCCTGCTCGGCTTCGGCCGGGGCGAGAAGGAGCCTCCCGCCGAGACCGCCCCCGAGGCGGCCGAGTCCACGCCGGTCGCCCCGGCCCCGCAGAGCGCGCACACCAGCGAGAACGGCGAGGTCGCCGAGGATTCGCAGGCCCGTCCCGTAGTCAAGGAGGCATGACCATGGCCGGCATCGACGGCAAGGACATCCGCAAGATCATCGTGGCGTGCGACGCCGGCATGGGCAGCAGCGTGATGCTGGCCAGCCAGCTGCGCAAGCAGCTCAAGGCGAGCGGCGTCGTCGTGGAGCACACGCCGGTCAACTCCATCCCCGACGACGCCGACGTGGTGCTGTGCCACGCCGGGCTCGCCGACCGGGCCCGGGCGTCCGCTCCCGGGAAGGTGCTGGTCTCGTTCCAGATCTTCCTCGGCGACCCGGCCGTGACGAAGCTGATCGCCGCGATCAGGAACGGCGGCACGGTCGATGCGTGACGACCTGCTCGACCTGCGGGCCGTGCTGCTGCACGAGAGCGCGGCCGACCGCGAGGAGGCGATCCGCCGCTGCGGACGCGCCCTGGTCGACGTCGGCGCGGTGACCGAGCCGTACATCGAGGCCATGCTCCAGCGGGAGCGGACCCTCTCCACGTACGTCGGCGAGGGCGTCGCCATCCCCCACGGCACGGCGGCCGCCAAGGAGGTCGTCCGGCACGACGCGATCTGCGTCGTGCGCTTCCCCGACGGCGTCGACTGGGAGGGCGAGCGGGTGACGCTGTGCGTCGGCATCGCCGCCAAGGGCGACGGGCACGTGCCGCTGCTGGCCGCGCTCGCCGACATCCTGCTCGACCCCGAACGCGCCAGGGGCCTGCGCGAGGCGACGGAGGTCCACCAGGTGGTAAAGGAGCTGATGTGAAGGTAGCCAGATTCCACGCCCCCGGCGACATCCGCGTGGAGGACGCGCCGGAGCCCGTCGCCGGGCCGGGCGAGCTGAAGATCCGGGTGCGCAACTGCTCGACGTGCGGCACCGACGCCAAGATCTTCAGGTTCGGCCACCACCACATCCGCCCGCCGAGGGTCATGGGCCACGAGATCGCCGGCGAGGTGGCGGGCACCGGCGAGCGGGTGCAGGTGATCGCCGCGATCCCGTGCGGCACCTGTGAGGAGTGCCGCCGCGGCCGCCTCACCGTCTGCCCGAACCAGGAGTCGATGGGCTACCACTACGACGGCGGCTTCGCCGAATACATGATCGTCCCCGCCAAGGTGCTGGCCGTGAACGGCGTCAACGCGATTCCCGCCGGGGTCGGCTTCGCCGAGGCGTCGGTGGCCGAGCCGCTGGCGTGCGTCCTCAACGGCCAGTCGCTGGCGCGCGTGGGCGACGGCGACGACGTGGTCGTCATGGGCGCGGGCCCGATCGGCTGCCTGCACGTGCGCCTGGCCCGGGCGCGCGGCGCGGCCCGCGTCTTCCTGGTGGACGTCAACGCCGAACGGCTCGCGATGGCCGCCGCCCTGGTGTCCCCCGACGCCGTGATCGACTCCGACCCGGTGGAGCAGGTGCTCAAGCTGACCGGCGGCCGGGGGGCCGACGTGGTCATCACCGCGGCGGCGGCGGGCGCGGCCCAGGAGCAGGCCGTGCGGATGGCGGCCCGGCAGGGGCGGATCAGCTTCTTCGGCGGCCTGCCGAAGGACGACCCCTACATCCGGCTGGACTCCAACCTGGTCCACTACCGCGAGCTGACCATCGTCGGCGCCAACGGCTCCAGCCCCGCGCACAACGCCGAGGCCCTGCGGCTCATCGCCGGCGGCCTGGTGCCGGTGGCCGACCTCATCACCCACCGGCTGCCGCTCCCCCAGGTGCTCGACGGGATCGACCTCGTCAGCAGGGGCGCGGCCATCAAGGTCACGATCGAGCCCTGAGGAGGGTTGGCGATGGCACGACGAACGGTCACCGTGGCCTCGGCCAGCGGCCTGCACGCCCGGCCGGCCAAGCTGTTCGTGCAGGAGGCGGTGCGGCTGGGGGTGCCGGTGCGGGTCCGGGCCGGCGAGCGGACCGTCCCGGCCAACAGCATGCTGGGAGTGCTGTCGCTGGGCGCGGTCCAGGGCACCGAGGTGACCCTGGAGTCCGACGCGCCGGGCGCCGACGAGGCGCTGGACGCGCTGGCCGCCCTGCTCTCCCGCGACCTGGACGCCGAGGAGGCCCTCGATGCCTGAGGACGGCCACCCGAACCCGCGCGGATCAGCCCCGGGTCCCGGCGCGCCCGGTCCGGGCGGCCTGGTCGGACTGGGCGTCAGTCCGGGCCGGTCGGCCGGGCCGCTGATCCGCATGGCCGGGCCGCCGGCGCTGCCCTCGCCACGTCCCGTCGCCGACCCGGCGGCGGAGGTGGCGACGATCGCCAAGGCCCTGGAGACGGTGGTGGCCGACCTGCGGCGGCGCGCCCGGGAGACCGCGGACGCCACCGCGGCCGAGATCCTCGACGCCCTCGCCATGATGGCCGACGACCCGATGCTGCGGGAGGAGGCGGAGCGGCACGCCCACGGCGGGCACGACGCCCCGCACGCCCTGGACGCGGCGTTCGCCCACCACCGCGAGACCCTCGCCGCGCTCGGCGGCTATCTGGCGGAGCGGGCCGCCGACCTCGACGACCTCAGGCACCGGGCGGTGGCCGCCGCGCTCGGCCTGCCGATGCCCGGCATCCCCGCCCCCGGCCATCCGTACGTGCTGGTGGCCGAAGACCTGTCCCCCGCCGACACGGCCGGCCTGGGCGGGGAGGTGCTGGCCCTGGTGACCTCGCTGGGCGGGCCCACCAGCCACACCGCGATCCTGGCCCGGGGCCGCGGCCTGCCCGCGGTCGTCGCCTGCCCCGGCATCCTGGACGTGCCGGACGGCACGATCGTCTCGGTCGACGGCCGGACCGGTGAGATCGCCCTCGGCCTCACCCCGGAGGCGGCGGCGGAGGTCGTGGGCGACGACCGCCGGGAGCGCGCCCGGCTGGCGGCGGGCAAGGGTCCCGGCCGGACGGCCGACGGCCATCCGGTGAAGCTCCTGCTCAACATCGGCTCGGCCGCCGACCTGCGGCCCGGCGCCGAAGGGGTGGGGTTGTTCCGCACCGAGTTCCTGTTCCTGGACCGCAGGCAGGCTCCGGCGTTCGAGGAGCAGGTGGCCGCCTACATCGAGGTGTTCGCCGGGACCGGGCACGTGGTGGTGCGGACCCTGGACGCGGGCACCGACAAGCCGCTGCCGTTCCTGGGCCTGCCGCCGGAGCCCAACCCCGCCCTGGGCGTCCGCGGCCTGCGCGTGGACCGCGTGCTGCCGGACGTGCTGGACACCCAGCTGGACGCGATCGCCGAGGCGGCCCGCGCCACGGGCGCCACTCCGTGGGTCATGGCCCCCATGGTCGCCACCGCCGCCGAGGCCGCCGGTTTCGCGGGCCGGGCCCGCTCCCGGGGCATCACCCGCGTCGGGGTCATGGTCGAGGTCCCGGCCGCCGCCCTGCAGGCGCGGGAGCTGCTGGCCGAGGTCGACTTCCTCAGCATCGGCACCAACGACCTCAGCCAGTACACGTTCGCCGCCGACCGCCAGCACCCCGGTCTCGCCGACCTCCTGGACCCCCGCCAACCCGCCCTCCTCAAGCTCGTCGCGATGTGCGCCGAGGCGGGTCACGCGGCGGGCAAGCCGGTGGGGGTGTGCGGCGAGGCCGCGGGCGATCCGCTCCTGGCGCCGATCCTGGTGGGGCTGGGGGTGACGAGCCTGTCGATGGCCGCGGTCTGCGTGCCCGCCGTACGCGACGCGCTGGCCCGCCACACGCTGGACGAGTGCCGCCGCCTGGCCGCCCCCGAAGGGTGACCCGGAACGACACGCCGGCAGCTTCAGATCGGCAAAGAGCGGTGGCGCTGACGAGCGAGTCAGAAGTCCTGCAGCCCCCAGCGCAACGGCTTGATCTTGCTTACCGGCGCGGCTGATCGCCGCGGTCCGGGCAGACCTGTCCCAGCACTCGTGAGCCGGGCCGAGGGTCAGGCGCCGACCGGTTCGGGGTTGTGGGCGCGCAGGGTGAGCTGGTCGTCCTCGACGTCCACCGTCACCCGCCCGCCTTCCCTGACCTCACCCGTGAGCAGCAACGTGGACAGCCGGTTGTCCAGCTCCCGCTGCACCGTCCGGCGCAACGGCCGGGCGCCGAACTCCGGCTGGTAGCCGCGCGCGGCCAGCCAGTCCTTGGCGGCGTCGGTGACCTCCAGGGCCACGTCCTGGCCGCGCAGCCGCTGCCGGGTGCGCTCCAGCATCAGCTCGACGATCTGCCGCAGCTGCTCGGGCTCCAGCCGCTTGAAGATGATCGTCTCGTCGATGCGGTTGAGCAGCTCGGGCCGGAGCGAATGCCGGAGCAGGTCCATGAGCTGGTCTTCCATCGGCGTCTCCGACTCCAGGATCATCTGGGCGCCGATGTTGCTGGTCATGATGACGATCGTGTGCGTGAAGTCGACCGTGCGGCCCTGGCCGTCGGTCAGCCGGCCGTCGTCGAGCATCTGCAACAGGATGTTCATCACGTCGGGGTGGGCCTTCTCGATCTCGTCGAGCAGCACCACGCAGTGCGGGCGCCGGCGGACCGCCTCGGTCAGCTGGCCGGCCTCCTCGTAGCCGACGTAGCCGGGAGGGGCTCCGATCAGCCGCGAGACGGTGTGCCGCTCCTGGAACTCGCTCATGTCGGCGCGGACCATGTGGTCCTCGCCGCCGAAGAGCGCCGCCGCCAGGGCGCGGGCCAGCTCGGTCTTGCCCACTCCGGTCGGGCCGAGGAACAGGAAGCTGCCGATCGGGCGGTTCGGGTCCGACAGGCCGGCGCGGCTGCGGCGGACGGCCTCGGCGATCGCCGTGACCGCCTCCTCCTGGCCGATCACCCGCTGGTGCAGGTGCTCCTCCAGGCGCATCAGGCGGTCGCGCTCCTGCTCGGTCAGCTGCGTGATCGGGATGCCGGTGCGCCGGGAGACGACCTCGGCCACGTCCTCCACCCCCACCTCCGGCACCTCGTCGCGGACCTGCTGGGCCCGCTGCAGCTCCGGGCGGATCTTGTCCAGCTGGACGGTCAGGTCCTTGGCCCGGTCGAAGTCATCGGCGGCGACGGCCTGGTCCTTGTCGCGGCGCAGGGCGTCGAACCGCTCCTCGAGGTCGCGGACGTCGGCCGCGGGGGTGCGGGAGCGGAGCCGTACCCGGGCCGCGGACTGGTCCATCAGGTCGATGGCCTTGTCGGGCAGGTAGCGGTCGGCGATGTAGCGGTCGGACAGGATGGCGGCGGCGCGCAGCGCTTCGTCGGAGATGCGCACCTGGTGGTGGGCCTCGTAGGCGTCGCGGAGGCCGCGCAGGATCTCGATCGTCTCCTCGACGGTGGGCTCGGAGACGAGGATCGGCTGCAGGCGGCGTTCGAGCGCGGCGTCCTTCTCGATGTGCTTGCGGTACTCGTCGATCGTGGTGGCGGCGATGACATGCAGCTCGCCGCGCGCCAGAGCGGGCTTGAGGATGTTCGCGGCGTCCATGCCGCCCTCGGCCGAGCCGGCGCCGATCAGCGTGTGGGCCTCGTCGATGAACACGATCGTCTCGTCGGCGTGGGCGCGCACCTCGTCGATGACCTTCTTGATGCGCTCCTCGAACTCGCCCCGGTACTTCGTCCCGGCCACCATGCCGGTCAGGTCGAGCCCGATGACGCGGCGGTCCTTGAGCGTGTCGGGCACGCTGCCGTTGACGATGCGCTGCGCGATGCCCTCGACGATCGCGGTCTTGCCGACGCCCGGCTCGCCGATGAGCACGGGGTTGTTCTTGGTACGCCGCGACAGCACCTCGATGGCCTGCTCGATCTCGTCCTCACGCCCGACGACCGGGTCGAGCCGCCCCTGCCTGGCCTCCTCGGTCAGGTCCCGGCCGTACTCGTCCAGTGAGGGGGTGTCTCCCGCGCCGGCCTGACGGCGCTCCTTGCCGGCGCCGGTGCTGATCGCGTTCTGCAGGGTGTTCATCGTGCCGCCCTGCTCCCGCAGGAGCGCGCCCGCGATGGAGTCGGTGTTGGCGGCCAGGGCGAGCAGCAGGTGCTCGGGGCCGATGTAGGAGGAGCCGAGGGCGCGGGAGATGCGCTGGGCGTCCAGGATCGTCCGCTTGGCGGCCGGGGAGAGCGTCGACGGCGGCGCGACGGTGCCCGTGCCTTCGCTCGCGACGGCGGCGACGCGGTCGCGCAGCCTGCCGATGTCCACGCCCGCGGCCTGGAGCAGGGCGCGGGTCTGCTCCGTCTCGGTGAGCGCCTGAAGGAGGTCGAGGGAGTCCAGGTCGGTGGCGCCGCGCTCGCCCGCGTGCTCCATCGCGCCGGTCAGCACCTGCCGCGCCGAGTCGCTCAGCAGCTTGCCGATGTCCACCCGCTGCACGCTCGGCCGTGCGGGGGGCCAGGAGTCACCGAAGATGCGGCCCGTGAGCTCCTCGAACCGGCTGAACGGATCGCCGCCAAAAAATGACATATCCGACATTGCTGTCCCCCTTCAGGCATTAGAGGACCCCTTGCCGGTACGTCACAGAACATAGCCAACGCTCAGGCGGCGAAGCGCAAAGAATCAGCGACGACGCGGCGTCGGACCTTGAGGTTCAGGCGGCTGCCACCCCGCCGCCAGGACCCCGGCGATCCTCTTCATCCTGCCTTCTTGGAGTTCAGCGCTCCGACGGCCGCGACAACATGTGATGCCGCGCCTTCGCACGACCACACCGCTTCGCCGGATCGTTGCCTGACGTGAAGCCCGAATCCATGGGAAGGGCATTCCGGCCATACGATCCACAGGACCTCCATCACGCAGTCCTGCAAACATTCCGCGACCGACCCGATGGCGTCGAAATCGGTTGACTCGTACAGCATGGAGCCGCCGCTCCAGTACCTGCCGTCCTTCAGACCGACGTACAGATATCCACTGTCCGGTGCCCGGATGATGCTGAATTCGTGTTTACTCCGGATGCGCTCACTCAGATCGGCTACGACTTTCGTGAGCGCGTCTGACAAACGCTCGGACGCGTCATCCCGCATCTCGTTCTCACCCACGTCGGGTCCTTTCCGCCCAGGTGACCTACCGGCAGATCACCGTCGCCCCGGAACGTCGCGGGGCACCTGGCCGTGCCCGCCCGCGATGATGATCCGCATCCGGCCATGGTGTCATGGGGTCATGGACTTCCCGCACGCACCCGCCCCGGCGTTCCTCTTCGATCTGGACGGCACCCTGATCGACAGCGTCTACCAGCACGTGATCGCCTGGCGGCAGGCGCTGTCCGGGATGGGGATCGACCTGTCGGTCTGGCGGATCCACCGGCGCATCGGGATGAGCGGCGGGCTGTTCGTCAGCGCGCTGCTGCGGGAGACCGGGCTGAAGCTGACCCGGGAGCAGATCGACGAGCTGCAGACCACGCACGCCGACGCCTACACCGAGCAGGTCGGCTCCGTCCGGCCGCTGCCCGGCGCTCCCGAGCTGCTGGCCGAGCTGAGCGCGCGCGGCGTGCCCTGGGCGATCGCGACCAGCGGCTACGCCCGCACGGCCAGGCCCGCCCTGGGCATGCTGGGCCTGCCGGAGGACACCCCGATGGTCACCCGTGACCGGGTGCGCCGGGCGAAGCCGGATCCCGACCTGTTCCTGGCCGGTGCGGCATTGCTCGACGTTGACCCGCGGCATGCCATGGTGGTGGGCGACAGCGTCTGGGACCTGCTCGCGGCCCGCCGCGCGGGCTCGCTGGGGATCGGGCTGCTGTCCGGCGGTTACGGCAGGGACGAGCTCGAACGGGCCGGCGCCTTCCGGGTGTACGCCGACCCGGCCGACATGCTGGACCGGCTCGACGAGCTGGGCGTGCGCCAGAGCGACTGACGCCGCGACCGACCACCCGCCACGTACGGCCGCGACGTACGGCGCGGCAGACGGCGCGACGTACGGCGCGGCTGATGTCGCGGCAGACGGCGCGGGACACGGCGCGGGACACGGCGCGGCTGATGTCGCGGCAGACGGCGCGGGACACGGCGCGGGACACGGCGCGGCTGATGTCGCGGAATATTCGGGCGAACCTCCGAGGCTTGATCGTGCGTATCCACGACAGAGGAGCTGAGATGGATTTGGCAGACATCGGCGTCACCGGTCTGGCGACCATGGGACGCAACCTGGCGCGCAACCTGGCGAGACACGGTTACGCGGTGGCCGTGCACAACCGGACGGCGAGCCGCACCCACGAGCTGGTGAAGGAGTTCGGCGGCGAGGGAACGTTCGTGCCGTCGGAGGAGATGGCGGGCTTCGTGGCGTCGCTGAAGCGGCCGCGGCGCGCGATCATCATGGTCAAGGCAGGCGCCGGCACGGACGCGGTGATCGACCAGCTCGCGACGCTGATGGAGCCGGGCGACATGATCGTCGACGGCGGCAACGCGCGCTTCACGGACACCCGGCGGCGCGAGGCGGCCCTGCGGGAGCTCGGCATCCACTTCGTCGGCACCGGCATCTCCGGCGGCGAGGAGGGCGCGCTCCTCGGGCCGAGCATCATGCCAGGCGGTTCCACGGAGTCGTGGGAGGTGCTGGGCCCGATCCTGCAGGACATCGCGGCCAAGGTCGACGGCGTGCCGTGCGCGGTCCACGTCGGCCCCGACGGCGCCGGGCACTTCGTGAAGATGGTTCACAACGGCATCGAGTACGCCGACATGCAGCTCATCGCCGAGTCCTACGACCTGCTGCGCCAGGCGCTCGGCGCCACCCCCGCCGAGCTGGCCGGCGTCTTCCGCGAGTGGAACCAGGGCGAGCTCGGCTCCTACCTGATCGAGATCACCGCCGAGGTGCTCGACCAGGTCGACGCGGCCACCGGCAAGCCGTTCGTCGACATCGTGGTGGACCAGGCCGAGCAGAAGGGCACCGGCCGCTGGACCGTGCAGAGCGCGCTCGACCTGGGGGTGCCGGTGACGGGCATCGCCGAGGCGGTCTTCGCCCGCGCCCTGTCCGGCCATCCGGAGCAGCGCCGGGCCGCCGCCGGGCTGGAGGGCCCCGAGCTGTCCGGGGTGGGCGGGCGCGAGCTGGTCGAGGACGTCAGGCAGGCCCTGTACGCCTCCAAGATCGTCGCCTACGCGCAGGGCTTCGACCAGATGGCCGCCGCCTCCAAGGAGTACGCCTGGGACATCGACCTGGGCGCGATGGCCACCATCTGGCGGGGCGGCTGCATCATCAGGGCCAAGTTCCTCGACCGGATCCGCGCCGCGTACGACGCCGACCCGGAGCTGCCGACCCTGCTGGCCGACCCGACGTTCGCGGCGGCGCTGAACGTCGCCCAGGACTCGTGGCGCCGGGTGGTCACGACCGCCGTGCAGATCGGCGTGCCCACGCCGGGCTTCTCCTCCGCGCTGGCCTACTACGACGGGCTGCGGCGCGACCGCCTGCCCGCCGCGCTGGTGCAGGGGTTGCGCGACTACTTCGGCGCGCACACCTATCACCGGGTCGACCGCGAGGGCGCCTTCCACACCGACTGGTCGGGCGACCGCGCCGAACACCCGGCCTGACCACCCGCCGCCACGCGCCAAGCGTCACGACGTCACCCGTCACGGCGCCCGTCACGGCGTCACGACACCACACGTCACGACACCACACGTCACGACACCACACGTCACGACACCACACGTCACGACACCACACGTCACGACACCACACGTCACGACACCACACGTCACGACACCACACGTCACGACGTCGGGCGTCACAACGTCGGGCGTCACGACACCACACGTCACGACGTCGGGCGTGACGTCACGGCTGCCGAGGCGCCATGGTGTTGGCGACGGCGGTGACCAGGCAGAAGCCGACCGGTCCCACGGCGTCGTGGAACGTGCACTGCCCGGTGGCGACGCCGCCGGCGCTGAGGTGGCCGGTCGCCTCGACGCCGATCAGCTCACCCTCGGGCAGACGGCCCAGGGTGAGCGTGTAGTCGGCGTTGATGAACTGGACGCCGTCGGCGCCGCCGTTGCTCAGCGGGCTGGCGAAGTCGGCCGCCAGCGCCACCTGGGTGAACGGCGAGGTCGGCTCGTCGTCCACCAGCGGATGGCTCTCGCGCAGCCAGACGCGGTTCGGGCCCTGCTCCGTCCAGTCGCTCAGCCACCACAGGTCGAACGGCGGCGTCCACCCGCCGAGCGTCACCGGCGGCGCCTCGGGCGGGCGCTCGTCCCAGGCCGGGGTGGCGCGCCTCTGGCCATCGGGCTGCTCGCCCTTCCTGAGCAGCACGGCGCTGGCGCGGCCGATCACTCCCTGGTCGGTGCGGATCACGGCGTCGGCCACCCTGATCCTGCGGCCGTCCCTGACCAGCTCCGTCTCCACGGTCACCGGCAGCAGCGGGCTGTTGCGGAACAGGTCGACGGTGAGCCTGGCGAAGCTCAGGCCGGGAGCGCCGTGCTCCTGCTCGATGGCCCGGGCGGCGAGCCCGCCGAGCAGGCGGCCGTGGAGCATGTCGGGGGACCAGGGGCTGCGGGCGTGTGGCTCGGGCACGAACTCGCCCTGCTTACGCGTGAAGAACGCTGACGTCACAGAATCAGATTCTAGTTGCTCTTCCCCGGAAGAGCCGCCCAAGACCGTTGACGTCCCGATCACCGCCGCGCGGAGCAGGCGGTCACGGGGGACGGTTCCCAGTCCGGCGCGGGTCCGCGTAAGATCCCTGCGTGCGTGATTCAGGTGAGGACCCCAGGCCGGCCACAGGCGCGGTGCGCGAGATCCATTCGCACGACGCGGCCACCAGGCTGTCCTACTCCCCCGACCTCGACGGCCTCGCCGACCCCGGTGAGATCGTCTGGGCCTGGGTGCCCTACGAGGAGGACCCGGAGCGCGGCAAGGACCGTCCGCTGCTGGTGGTCGGCCGTACGGGGCGCAGGCTGGTCGCCATGATGCTGTCCAGCCGCGGCGGCGACGGCCCCGACTGGCTGGAGCTGGGCGCGTGGGGCCGCGACGGCAAGGCGTCCCACCTGCGGCTCGACCGTGTCTTCGTGCTCGACGAGGACGACATCCGCCGTGAGGGCGCGGTCCTCGACGGCGACCGCTTCGCCCGCGTGGCGGCCCAGCTGATCAAGACGTACGGCTGGAGCGCCGGGCGTTAGGGGGACCCTGCCGTTGACTCGGCCGCGATCAGACGGGCACGAGCACGCCCCGGGCGGCCCGGCGGACGTATGATCGACACCTCCCCACGATGATCGAGCGGGGAGGCGCGTTGCGTGAGTCAGTGGTGCTGGTCCTGATCCTGCTGGCGACCGGCTGCGGCACGCAGACTCCCCCGGTGCCCCCGCCGCCGGCGTCCGAGACCCCGTCCCGGCTGCCTTCGGCGTCGCGTCCGACGCCCCCGCGCCACCCGGCCGGCAAGCCGTCGCCGGCGGCCGAGGCCAAGGCGCACGAGGTGCCGTACGCGGGCTCGGGCAGCTACACGGTCGTGCGCGGCGGCGCTCCGGCGCGGGCGGGGCAGGGGGACGTGGTGCGCTACCTGGTCGAGGTGGAGGGCGGCCTGCCGTTCGACGGAGAAACGTTCGCGGCCGCGGTGCACCGCACCCTCAACGACCCGCGCGGCTGGGCGCGGTTCCAGCGCGTCGACCACGGTCCGGTGCGGGTCCGCGTGGCGCTGTCCAGCCCGGCCATGACGGACCGGCTGTGCCTGCCGCTGCGCACCGGCGGCGGCCTGTCCTGCTGGAACGGCACCCGTTCGCTCATCAACGCGCGGCGCTGGGCCACCGGCGTCCCCCAGTACGACGGCGACCTGGCCGCCTACCGCGACTACATGATCAGCCACGAGGTGGGGCACAGCCTCGGCCACGGTCACGCCGACTGCCCCGGGCCCGGGCTGCCCGCCCCGGTGATGGCGCAGCAGTCGAAGTCGCTCGGCGGCTGCCGCCCCAACCCGTGGCCGTTCCCCTCGCGGCTGAAGGACCGGCGTACCGGACGGGACCGCTGAGCTGCGGATTGACCGTCCGATCAAAAACTATCGCGATATATCGTCGAAATCGGGAACACCGGGAACGACGTGACCAGTTGAGCACAAGGGAAACCGACTTCAGGGGAGTGTGGGTGATGGCAGGAATTCGGACGGCGCAGCGGATCCTCCTCGGTGGGGCAGCCCTCGCGGCGGCGGGGCTGGCCCTTCGCGACGTCCCGGCCGAGCTGGGCGTGCGGCCGCTGACCTCGGGGCCGGACCGGGCGGCCAGGATGCGCCGCTCGCCGCAGTTCAGGGACGGCACGTTCGTCAACACCATGGCGGAGCCGACCACGGTGATGAACACGCCGCCGCCCAGCCTGGTGCGCGAGCTGGCCAGGAACCGGGAGCAGCGCCGTCCGGCCGGTCCCGTGCCGCTGCGCGTCCCGCCGGCCGGCGAGCCCCCGCGGACCGGTGTCCGCGCGATCTGGTACGGCCACGCGTCCACGCTGGTGGAGATCGAGGGGCGGCGGGTGCTGTTCGACCCGGTGTGGAGCAAGCGCCCCTCCCCCTCGCAGCTCCTCGGCCCCAAGCGGCACCATCCACTGCCGGTGCCGCTCGGCGAACTGCCACAGGTGGACGCGATCGCGATCTCACACGACCACTACGACCATCTCGACCGGGCCACGGTGCGCTCGCTGACCGCGAAGCAGAAGGCGCCGTTCCTGGTGCCGCTGGGCATCGGCGCGCACCTGGAGCGCTGGGGCGTCCCTGCCTACCGGATCATCGAGCTCGACTGGGACGAGGAGGCCGAGGTGGCGGGGCTGCGCTTCGTCGCGACGGCCGCCCGTCACTTCTCCGGCCGCTCGCTCACCCGCAACGACACGCTGTGGGGGTCGTGGGTGGTGGCCGGGCCGTCCCGGCGGGTGTTCTACGCGGGCGACTCCGGCTACTTCGAGGGCTACCGGGGCATCGGCGCGGCGCACGGCCCGTTCGACCTCACCCTGATGCCCATCGGGGCCTACAGTCCCGCCTGGCCGGACATCCACATGGACCCCGAGGAGGCGGTCAACGCCCATCTCGACCTCGGCGGCAGGCTGCTGCTGCCGGTCCACTGGGCGACGTTCACGCTCGCCCTGCACCCGTGGGCGGAGCCGGTCGAGCGGCTGTGGCGGGAGGCCAAGGCCCGCGACGTCTCGATCGTGGTGCCCCGGCCGGGCGAGGCGGTGGACACCGACGCCGCCCCGGCGGTCGACGGCTGGTGGGAGACGCTGGGCTGACACCCCGGCGGTCGAGTGCTCGGCGGGAGACGCGCCGGTGGTCGGACGGCTCGCGGGGAGACACGGGCCGACACCCCGGCCCCCGCGCCGCCGTACAGTCGTGGGGTGAGCAACCTGGAGCAGGACCCCCGCGAGATCCGGTGCCATGCCGACGCGGCGACCGCGAGCGAGTCGCTGGCCGGGCGCGACGTGCCGCTGGGCGGGCCGCGCGCGATGAAGGTGAGCCGGACGTTGCCCGGCGTGCGCCGCCGCATGATCGGCGCGTGGTGTTTCGTCGACGCCTACGGGCCCGAGGTCACGGCGATGCGGGTGCCGCCGCACCCGCACACCGGGCTGCAGACCGTGAGCTGGCTGGTGGCGGGCGAGGTGCTGCACCGTGACAGCCTCGCCAGCCTCCAGCGGATCCGGCCGGGGCAGCTCAACCTGATGACCGCCGGGCGCGGCATCTCCCACTCGGAGGAGTCGGGCGAGGCGGTCCTGCACGGGGTGCAGCTGTGGGTGGCGCTGCCCGGCGAGCACCGGCAGGTCGCCCCCGCGTTCGAGCACCATCCGTCGCTGCCCGCGCTCACCGGTCCCGGCTTCGCCGCGACCGTGATCATGGGATCGCTGGGCGGGGTGACGTCACCGGCGACCGCCTACAGCCCGCTCGTGGGCGCCGAGGTCACCGTCGCCGGCGACGCCGAGCTCCCCCTCGATCCCGCGTTCGAGCACGGAGTCCTGCTGCTCGACGGCGTGGTGGAGCCGCTGGAGCCCGGCCCGCTGCGCTACCTGCCGCCGGGCGGGGCGAGCCTGCGGCTGCGCGGGAACGGCCGCGTCCTGCTGATCGGCGGCGAGCCGTTCGGCGAGGAGATCGTGATGTGGTGGAACTTCGTCGGGCGCACCCACGACGAGATCGCCGCCTTCCGCAAGGAGTGGATGGAGGGCGACGCGTTCGGCACGGTCACCGGGTTCGACGGCGACCCGCTCCCCGCGCCCGTGATGCCGGGCACCCGGCTGCGGCCGAGGGGCCGGGTCCGCTAGTCGCTCGGCTCGCGTTCCTCCTGAGTGGTGCTCGCCGAACCACGCCTCGTTCGTGGTGACGTGCATCCGGAAGGTTCCCTGGTGCGGGATGGTGCCCCGATATCGGAAGGTGAAGACCGCCCCGGGGGTCAGCGTGGTGGCGGGCCAGTCGGCGCGCGCCAGGTCGAGGCCCCTGAACTCGTCGAGGCCGCCGCTGCACAGCCTGCCGTCGGGGATCACCTCACGGTCCCTGCCCGCGACGTTCGCCACCCTGAGGTTGTCCCATTCCTCGCGCATGGCCGCGCCGCTCACCGCCGCGGCGGCCTCGCAGGCGGACCGCCGGGCGCAGAGGTTCACCCGGCACGGCCTGCCGTGCCGTCAGTAGACCGAGATGTGCGGGTGGTCGTAGTGGTTGGCGGTGGCGCCGCCCCGGTCTGACATCGTGCGCCAGGCACCGGTCCGGACATGCCAGATCCGCTGCCGGTAGATGATGTACATGATGCCGAGCCGCTTCGCGTTCTTGATCGCCCAGGCGGCGATCTGGTCGCCGCGCCGCACCTCGTCGGCGGTCGGCATCGCGCCGCCGCGGCTCAGCATGAAGTCGCACGCCCGCCCCAGCGGGTGTTCGCCGCCGTCCTGGATCACCCGGTAGCACCCGATCCCGTACGGCACGGCGAACCGTTCCTGGATGAGCATCTTGACCAGGCGCATCCGGGGTGTGACGTGGTCGGGCCCGCCTGGGAGCTGCGGGACCCAGGTGCCGTCGGAGCGCCGCACGCCGGGCGCCTTGTGCAGCTGGTCGATCTTGTCCCTGATCTTCTCGATCAGTTTCTCGGCCTTCGCCCTGCGCCGGTCGAGGTCCTTCACCTGCTTGCCGAGCTCCTCGGCGCTGGCGGCGGCCTCGGCTCTGGCTTGTTCGTGACCGTCTCTGACCTGGGCGAATCCGCGCAGCCTGGCGTTCTGGAGGTCCACGAGGTGGCGGGTGAGCGCCAGCCTGGTGAGCACCCGGCTCGGGTCCTCGATGCGCGAGATCATCACGGCCTCGTTGGAGACGCCGCCCGTGTAGAGGGTGACGGCCATCGCCCTCAGCTCGGTGGACTGGTCGTCGTAGACCAGTTGCGCCGCGGCCAGCTTCTCCCGCGCGGCCTTCTCCGCCTTCTCCGCCTTCTCACGGGCGATGCGGCCGTTGTAGTAGTCGGTGATCAGCTTGTCCGACTCTTTCTGGAGGGCCGCGAGTTCCTTCCTGAGCTGGTTGACCGTGGGCTTGGGCGCCGCCTGGCCGGGCGTCGCGGTCGTCGTCACCACAAGCACCGCGATCACCGTCATGGTGAGGGCTCGGAGCGGACCGCACCGCCGGCCGGCGGGGGACGCAACCGCCACACTTCTCCTTCGCCCGTACGACAGGGCGGATCCCCGTCGGTCGTGACAGGCCGGAGGCGCCCTCTTTCGGAGCTGATAGTAGAGGATCATGCGTCTTCACTGGCAATTACCGCATCTTTGGTGACATGGGCTGATTGCCGTTGGGACCTCCGCGACCCGGAAACCCATCTCCCCGCCCGCCTCCCACCGTCTCGCCCGAGGGTGGGCGACCGGGTCAGCGGGCGAACGCGATGGCGGTGGTGGAGGCGATCACCGTCGTCAGCACGACCATGATGAGCACGGTGCGCAGCGGGTTCCGCCGCTGGGGTCGCGGCTCCGCGGGCGCGATCCGCGGGCGCGCCGCCTCGACGCGGACGGGCTGGGGAGTCGGCTTCGGGGAGCGGGTGGTGCGCACCGGCGCCGGGACCTCGGCCCGCACCGGGCGCGGTGTGGGGACCACGGTGGGTGTGGGCCGTGGCGTGGGAGTGGGCCGGGGAGTCGGTTTGCGCGTGGGCGAGGGGACCGGAGAGGGGGTCGGGGTGACGATCTCCGGCGGCACGATCTCCGGCGGCGCGTCGCACGATCCGAGATGGACGCTGACCAGGGGCAGATCGAGGCAGAGCGTCACACCGAGCAGGCCGGAGGAGCGGGGCCGGCCGTCGGGGTCGGCCGCGGCCGGGCCGCTCGCGCACAGGACGAGCAGGGTGCCGGCGAGGAGCAGCGGCGTGCGCCTGACGCCCACGGTCACACGCCTCCGGAGATCCGGGCGAACTGCTGGAGCGCGCCGCGGAAGGCGTCGGGCTCGACCGCGAGCGGACCGTCGAAGGCATGGGAGATGTCCCAGGTCAGGTAGGTGCCGAAGCCGAGCATGGCGGCCATCGCGACCAGCGGCAGGATCGCCGCTCCGCGCGGCCTGGCGCCGGCGAGGAACGGGAACACGATGACCACGACGCCGGTGAGGATGGTCAGGACCAGCAGCCCCGAGGGCGGGGTCGTGGTGGCGTCGGCGGTGCGCTGGGCGCGGGCGGAGGCCAGGGCCGCGAGGTGTTGCAGCACTTCGGCCTTGGCGTTCTTCGCGTCGTCCTCCGTCGCCTCGATCGCGGTGACACGGGTGCGGAGCGCCTCGATCCGCTCGGTGCCCACCGGGTCCATCCGGCCCTGGCCCATGACCGGCCATTCGTCCCTGATCACGAAGGCGACGTAGTCGCGCAGCCCCGTGCGGACCAGGTCGGGCGCGGTGTCGGGCAGGTCGGTGGCCGACCAGTAGGCGTCGATCGCCGCCTGGCTCTCGGCATGGGTGTTCTGCCTGGCGGCGTCGGCCGTGGTCCACGGCACGATGATCGCGATGGCGAAGACCAGCAGGAACAGGGCCGACAGCATCGAGCCCGCGTGACCCGCCGAGGGCCCGCCGGGTTCGTGGTCCTCGCTGCCCTTCCCGGCCAGCCTGAACAGCAACGCGGCGAGCGCCACCACGCCCACTGCCGCCGTGACCGCGAGCACGTACGCCATCATGAAGATCTCCAAAGCCGGATGCGAACACTGACCGTTACTTGACTATCACAGTCCGCATCTGAAGTGTCGGCACTACGCGGGTAAAACAGAGCCGAACCGCTGAGGCAGGGCTTCGGGCCGCTTCGGGGCGCTTCGGGGCGTGGAGACCGACGGGTGGGCGGCGAGCCGGCGCTCGGCGCCGGGACGGCTGGACGGATCGCCCGGGCGAGGTCCACAGGCCGCGCCATTCGTCCAGCCGCGTTCGCGTGGCCGGGAAATACCGGGACCATGACTACCCGTGAACCTTCTCAACGACCGCAGATTCGTGATGGTGAGCTCGACGGCGAGCGCGGTGGACCCGGAGCGGCCCACCGAGTTCAGCTACCGGGAGGCGGACGGCGTGGTGTGGGGCAGCTACACCGGCGACACCGTCATCCACGGCCGGTTCGTCGGCACCAGGGACGGCGACGTGGTCTCGATCGCGTACGCGCACGCGCTGAAGGCGGGCGGCAAGGCGGGCGGCCGGAGCAGCAGCCGCATCGAGACCGAGGCCGACGGCAGGCTCCGACTGGTGGAGGAGTTCCGGCTCGACGGCGACGACACCCTGCACGTCAGCGTGTGCACCGAGGCCGCCGCCCAGCGCTGACCACCCCCGCACCGGGGCCGGCGCCCGCTCACCCGTCCTCTCACCCAGGCCGGCCCCCGCTCACCCGTCCCCTCAGCCGTCCTTGCGCAGGGCGGCGCGGCCCTCCGCGGCGCCGACGAAGCGCATCTTGCCGAGCGGCACGTCGCCCTGGGCCTCCTGCGCGGCCCGCCGCGCGGGCCGGGCCGGGCGGCGGTCGCTCGGCAGCACGTACGGCCGCTTGAGCACCTCGTCCAGGATGAACACGGTCTCCGTCGCCTTCACGGCGGGGATGTTGGCCAGCCGGTCGGTCACCATGGCGTGCACCTCGGCCACGTCCGCCATCCGCACCAGGATCATCGCGTCGTGCTGGCCGGTGGTGATCGCGCAGTACTCGACCTCGGGCATCCTGGCCAGCTCGGCCCTGAACTGCTTCCA
Organism: Nonomuraea sp. NPDC048916; assembly: GCF_040649575.1. Classification (NCBI taxonomy): domain Bacteria; kingdom Bacillati; phylum Actinomycetota; class Actinomycetes; order Streptosporangiales; family Streptosporangiaceae; genus Nonomuraea; species Nonomuraea sp. NPDC048916. The sequence continues at coordinate 66,055 of NZ_JBEZFS010000004.1, read as the reverse complement.
CATCTGCTGGCGCACGGTCACGAAGATCAGCGCGGTGATGCCGAGTCCGGTCCTGACGTGGTCGACCTCGGCGGTGAACCGCTTGATCGCCCCGTCCGCGCGCAGCGCCTCGAACCGGGTGTAGGCGCTGGCCCGGGAGATGCCCACCCGCTCGGCCAGCGCCGACACCGAGATCCTGCCGTTCTCGCGCAGCACCTCGAGGATCTTCAGATGGATGGCGTCCAGCTCGAGACCGATGCCGATCCGTCCAGACGAAGCACCACCACTGCCAGCATTCCTGGAACTTTCACTCACTGTTACCCCTTGCCCATTTATATACGTCTTGCTGAGCAGACAATGCCTGGACGATCTGCCGGACAATCCTCGGCATATATCGTCCGATCGTCCATCTGGAGGACTCACATGGCGACCCGCTCGCAGACGGCGGCTGTGCTGCTCGCCGGTGCACTCGCCCTCGCCGCCTGCGGAAGCGGCGGCACCCAGGCGCCCGCCGCCCAGAGCGGCGCGAAGACGCTCGTCATCGACACGTCCTTCGACCTCAAGACGGCCGACCCCGGCCGCACGTACGAGCCCACCGGCCTGATCGTGGGCAAGGCCGTCTATGAGACGTTGCTCACCTTCGACGGCGCCGACGTGACCAAGCCGGTGCCCGCCCTGGCCGAGTCGTACGAGCTGTCGAAGGACGGCAAGGTCGTCACGCTCAAGCTGAAGCAGGGCTCGACGTTCGCCGACGGCTCCCCGATCACCGCGGACGACGTGGTGTTCTCGCTCACCCGGGTGCGCGACATGAAGGGCACCCCGTCGTTCCTGCTCGACGGCGTCGAGGTGGCCAAGACCGACGACTCGACGGTCACGCTCACCTCGAAGGCGTCGAACCCGGCCCTGCCGTACATCCTGCCGAACCCCGCGCTCGGCATCATCAACAGCAAGGTCGCCAAGGCGAACGGCGCGACCGCGGACGCCCAGGACAAGGCCGAGCAGTACCTGAACGCCAACTCCGCGGGCTCCGGCCCGTACACGATCGAGTCGTTCAACGTGAGCAGCCAGGTCGTGCTCAAGGCGAACCCGAAGTACTACGGGACCAAGCCCGTCTACGACAAGGTCGTGATCCGCAACGTCGAGGCGGCCACGCAGAAGCTGAACGTGCAGCGCGGCGACAGCCAGGTGGCGCTCAACCTGTCCGGCGACCAGGTGACCGGCATGCCGTCGGCCCTGCAGGTCAAGAAGACGGCCTCGGCCAACGTGATCTTCCTGCTGGCCAACCAGAACTCCGCCATCAGCAAGACCACGCCGAACCCGAAGTTCGTCGAGGCCGTCCGCAAGGGCGTCGACTACGACGGCCTGATGGAGCTGGCCGGCGAGGGCGCCTCGCTGGCTCCGGGCGTGATCCCGTCGCAGTTGCTCGGCGCGCTGCCCGCGGACCAGGCGCCGAAGCGCGACCTCGAGGGCGCCAAGGCGGCGCTGGCGGCCAGCGGGCTGTCGAACCCGACGGTCAAGCTGGAGTACCCGTCGGAGCTGACCGTCAACGGCCTGTCCTTCCAGCCGCTGGCCGAGCGGGTCCAGGCCAACCTCAAGGAGGTCGGCATCACGGTCGACCTGGCGCCGGCGCCGGTGAGCACCGCGCTGGACAACTACCGCAACGGCAAGGAGGAGATGGGGCTGTGGTACTGGGGCCCGGACTACCCGGACCCGAGTGACTACCTCGTGTTCCTGCCCGGCAAGACGGTCGGCGAGCGGGCCGGCTGGAAGGCCGGCTCGGACAAGACGATCGAGGAGGCCGGTGAGAAGGCGGCGGCCGCGGTCGGCGACGACGCGCGCAAGGAGGCCTACGCCGACATGCAGCACAAGCTCAACGCGGCGGGGCCGTTCATCCCGCTCTTCCAGCCGAGCCAGAACATCGTGACGGCCGCCTCCGTGACGGGCGTGGAGTACCACCCGGTGTGGACGGTCGACGTCTCCGACCTCGGCGCCAAGTAGGGTCTCGCGACGTGCCGAAGAACCCGCTCGCCCGGTTCCTGATCCGGCGGATCCTCACGGCCGTCCTGCTGGCCTGGGGCATCACGCTGGTGACGTTCGTGCTGACGAACCTGGTGCCGGGCGACCCGGTGGCCGCCAACCTGGGCCAGCGGGCGCTGGGCGACCCGGCCATCGTCGCCCAGTGGCGGGCCGACCACGGCCTGGACAAGCCCCTGTGGGAGCAGTACGTGCTCTATCTGCAGGGCCTCGTCCAGGGCGATCTGGGCACCAGCCAGCAGAGTCACCGGCCGGTCGGCCAGGACCTGGCCGAGTACGTGCCGGCGACCCTGGAGCTGGCCGGGGCGGCGATCGCCGTCTCGCTGGTCCTCGGCGTGGGGTTCGGCGTCGTGGCGGCGCTGCGCCGGGACCGGTTCGCCGACCACGCGCTGCGGGTGCTGAGCCTGGTCGGCATCTCGGTGCCCACGTTCTGGCTGGCGCTGGTGGCGTTCTACGTCTTCTTCTACCGGCTGCAGATCACCCCGGGCAGCGGGCGCGTCGATCCGGCGCTCGGCGGGGCGCCGCCGGTGACCGGGCTGCAGACGATCGACGCGCTGCTGGCGGGCCGGTGGGACATCTTCGTTTCGGCGGCCGGTCACCTGGTCACGCCCGCCCTGGTGCTGGCGCTCTACACGATCGGCCTGCTCACCCGGTTCACCCGCTCGGCGGTGCTGGAGGTGCTGGGCCAGGACTACGTGCGCGCCGCCCGGGCCAAGGGGCTGCCGGGCCGGGTGATCCTGTTCCGCTACGTGCTGCGCTCGGCGCTGGTGCCGATCATCACGGTGGCGGGCCTGGCCTTCGGCAGCCTGCTGTCCGGCACGGTGCTGGTCGAGGCGATCTTCGCCTGGCCGGGCATCGGCCAGTACGCCTACAAGAGCGCCACCACCCTCGACCTGCCCGCCGTCATGGGCGTCGGCCTGGTCGTGGGGGTGGTGTACCTGGTCATCAACCTGATCGTGGACATCCTGTACGGCGTCATCGATCCCCGCGTGAGGTTGCAGTGAGACGGGATCGCAAGGGGCTGCTCGGACGGCTCCCGGAGGCGTGGCGGCAGCCGCTGGCCGTGGTGGGGGCCGCGGTCGCGGTGGCCTGGCTGGTCATCGCGATCGCCGCGCCGGTGCTGGCGCCGCACGACCCGCTGGCCCAGGACCTGCCGCGGCTGGCCGCGCCGGGCCCGGGTCACTGGTTCGGCACCGACCAGCTCGGCCGCGACGTGCTCAGCAGGGTCATGTACGGCGCACGGGTGTCGATACCGCTGACGCTGCTGCTGGTCGTGTTGTCGGTGCTGATCGGCGGCCTGCTCGGCGCCTGCGCCGGATATTTCGGTAGATGGGTGGGTGAGACGATCATGCGGGTGGCGGACCTGGTGTTCGCCTTCCCCACGGTCATCCTGGCCATGGTGGTGGCCGCGGCGCTGGGGGCGAGCCTGACCAACGCGGTGCTGGCCGTGCTGGTGGTCGCCTGGCCGTCCTACGCCCGGGTCACCCGGGGGCTGGTGCTCGGCGTGCGGGAGCGGGAGTTCGTGCTGAGCGGGCGGCTGCTGGGCTTCTCGGCCTGGCGCTCGCTCCGCGTCGACGTGCTGCCGAACGTGACCGGCCCGGTGCTGGTGCTGGCCACGCTGGACATCGGCACCGCGCTGCTGCTGCTGTCGGGCCTGTCGTTCCTCGGCCTCGGCGCCAAGCCGCCGTCCCCCGAGTGGGGGGCGATGGTGGCAGGCGGCGTGGAGGTGTTCGACAGCTGGTGGGTGGCGACGTTCCCCGGGCTGGCGATCCTGACCGTGGTGCTGGCGTTCAACTTCCTCGGCGACACGCTGCGCGACGCCCTGGACCCGCGTACGGCCCGAGCCATCAAGGAGCGTGCGCTGTGACCTCCCGGAGTGCGCTGGACATCAGCGGGCTGAAGGTGTCGATCGGCGGCAGGGAGATCCTGCGGGGCGTCGACCTGTCCCTGGCGGAGGGCCGGGTGCACGGTCTGGCCGGGGAGAGCGGATCGGGCAAGACCATGACCGGCCTGGCCGTGCTCGGGCTGCTGCCGCACGGCGCGCGGGCCACCGGCCGCGTCGCGCTCGGCGACCGCGACCTGCTGGCGCTGCCGCCCAAGGAGCTCAACCGGGTACGCGGCGGCGAGGTGGCCATGGTCTTCCAGGATCCGGCGACCAGCCTGCACCCGATGCTCACGGTCGGCAGGCAGCTGACCGAGCACATGCGCCACCACCTCGGAGTGAACAAGGCCGAGGCGAGGGCCAGGGCCATCGAGCTGCTGGCCAAGGTGCGCATCCCGGGCGCCGAGGAGGCGTACGGGCGGTTCCCGCACCAGTTCTCCGGCGGCATGCGCCAGCGCGTCGCGATCGCCGTCGCGCTGGCCTGCTCGCCCAAGGTGCTGATCGCCGACGAGCCGACGACCGCGCTGGACGTGACCGTGCAGGCGGGCGTGCTGCGGCTGCTGCGCGGCCTGTGCGACGAGCTCGGGCTGGCGGTGCTGCTCGTCACCCACGACCTGGGCGTGATGTCGGCGATCGCCGACGAGGTGAGCGTGATGAGGGAGGGCCTGGTCGTCGAGACCGGGCCGCGCGGCCGGGTGCTGCGCGAGCCCGCCCACCCCTACACCCGCTCGCTGCTGGCCTCACTGCCCGACGCGTTGCCCGACTCGCCGCCCGACTCGCCGCCCGACTCGCTGCGCGACTCACTGCCGGGCGCGCTGCCCGACTCGCTGCCCGACTCGCTGCCCGACTCGCTGCCCGACTCACCGCCTGACTTGCCGCCCGATTCGCCGCCGGGAGAGACCGTATGACGCTGGACATCAGGGACCTGGTCGTGGAGCACCGCTCCCCCGGCCGCCCGGTCGTGCGGGCAGTGGCGGGAGCGAGTCTGACCGTCAGCCCGGGCGAGGTCGTCGGCCTGGTCGGCGAGTCGGGCTGCGGCAAGTCGACGCTGGCCCGCGCGGTCTGCGGGCTGAACCCGGTCACCGAGGGCTCCATCGCCTTCGAGGGCCGGCCGGTCAGCCCGCTGGGGCTGCGGCGCAGGCGGGAGACGGGCATCCAGATGGTGTTCCAGGACCCGTACGCGTCGCTGAACCCGCGCCGCCGCGTGGGCGACCAGATCGCCGACGGGCTGCGAACCGCGCGTGACACCTCCGCCACCCCCGCCGACCTGCTGGAGCGGGTGGGGCTGCCGCGTGACTTCGCCGACCGGCACCCGCACGAGTTCTCCGGCGGGCAGCGGCAGCGCATCGCCATCGCCCGGGCGCTGGCGGCCAGGCCGCGGCTGCTGATCGGCGACGAGCCCATCTCCGCGCTGGACGCCTCGGCCCAGGCGCAGGTCGCCACCCTGATGCGGGATCTGGCGGTGGACGCGGGCGCGGGCCTGCTGTTCATCAGCCATGACCTGTCGGTGGTGCGGCTGATCGCCGACCGGATCGCCGTCATGTACCTCGGCAAGATCGTCGAGGTGGGCGACACGGCAGAGGTGTGGGCCGACCCCCGGCACCCGTACACGCGGGCGCTGCTCCGGGCCATTCCCCGGCCCGACGGCATGGGCGTGCTGCCCGCCGAGCTGCCGGGCGACGTGCCCGATCCGGCCAATCCGCCGGGAGGGTGCCGGTTCCACCCGCGCTGCCCGCTCGTCATGGACGTGTGCCGGGACAAGGAGCCCGACTTCGGCCCGGTCGCCTGCTGGCTGCACGAGCCGGACCACGCGACCGAATGACGACGGGGACGCGGGTGGCCGCCGTGCGCGCGGCCATGGCCGAGGCCGGTCTCGACGCGCTGGTGCTGCGCCCCTCCCCCGATTTCAGGTTCCTGGGCGGTCGGCACGGCCCGTACCTGGTGGTCACCGCGGACGCGCTCGCCGAGACCGCCGACCCGGGCCGGCTCCTCCCGGCCGGGGTGCGGCGGGTGGGGGTGGATCCGGAGATGCGGGTTCGCGAGCTGTTCGCGCTGGCGATCGAGGCCGAGCTGGTGCCGGCCGCGGTCGTGCTGGAGCCGCTGCGGCTGCGCAAGGAGCCACGGGAGGTCGAGGCCATCGGGCGGGCGGCCGGGGCGGCGGAGGCGGTCCTCGGGCAGGTGCGGGAGCTGGCGTGGTTCGGGGCGACCGAGCGGGCGATGGCGGCCCGGCTCCGGATGCTGCTGCTGGAGACGGGCTGCGAGGAGGTGCTGTCGCTGCGGGTCGCGGCGGGCGAGCACACCGCCCGGCCGGACCACCTGCCGGACGAGCGGGTGATCAACCCGGGTGACGCGCTGCTGGTCTCGCTCTGCGCCCGGTGGGACGGCTACTGCGCGGAGGTGGCCCGCGTCTTCGCCGTCGCCGAGCCGCCGGAGGACTTCGAGGCGATGTACTCGGTGGTGCTCGCCGCCCACGGCGCGGCCCTCCGGTCGGTCGGGCGATCCGCCACGGCCGCCGAGGTGGCCGTCACGATCAGGGACGTGATCGACGGCAGCGGCTACGGCCACTTCGCGGCGGCCCGCTTCGGCAGGGGGATCGGCCTGGGGCACGACGAGGGCCCGGAGCTGCGGCCGGGCGACGGCACCGCGCTGGAGCCCGGGATGACGCTCTGCCTCGAACCGGCGATCTACGTGCCCGACCTGTTCGGCGCCCGGCTGGCCGACGTGGTCGCCTGCACCCCGGACGGTCCACTCGCGCTCACCACCACCCCGCACGCGCTGCACGTCCTCGACCGCTGACCGTGCCACCGCTGACCCGTGCCGACCGGTCATCCGCCCCGCCGCTGCCCCGTGCCGACCGGTCATCCGCCCCGCCGCTGCCCCGTGCCGGCCGGTCATCCGCCCCGCCGCTGCCCCGTGCCGGCCGGGTCATCCGCGCCAGGAAGCGGCCCGGCGTTCGCGCTCGCAGCGGCCCCGGCGGTCGCGGACTGGGGTGAGCACCCATAACCGGACATTATGGTTATTTGGGTGTTGTTTGAGGATGGATGGGCGACTTCGCCGTTGCGGTGGCTGATGGACACGGTGGGGCACGGGCAGCTGGCCCGGATGGCCGTCGAGCCCGGTCTGGTGGCGGCGGTGGACCAGCACGCCGCGGCGCTCCGCGACACGATCCCGCTCGACCGCGAGACGCTCGGCGACTACCTGCTGGGGTTCGCCGACGAGCTGCGTCACCTGAACTGGAGGCCGATCGGCGAGAACGACGCGGTCGCCGTGCGGCTGACCGCGATCTGCTGGCTGGCCCGCGAGCTGAGCCTGCTGGCCGACGAGTCTCCCGCCTGATCCCATCTCCGGCCAGACGCTCGCTGCCGGAGGGCGACATGGAAGTGACCGGGACTGGTGTGTCCCGGTCACTGTCAGGCGGCTCAGAAGTCCGGGCGGTCCCGGGTGGTCGTGCTCCCCGGATCGGTGCGGGGGGTCGTGCTCCCCGGCTCGGTGCGGGTGCCGCCCGGCTCGCCGTGGACGGGTGCGGCAGGCTCACCGGCAGGCTCACTGACCGGCGCCATCTGCCGGGCGTCCTGCCGTCCCCTCTGGTAGGCCTCGGCATGAGCCTTGGCCTGTGGGACCTGCTGCTCGATGGTGCCCAGCCAGCGTTCCCAGCGCTGCTGCATGGGCCGCACCAGGCCGCCGCCGAAGCCGATCGCGGCGATGGCTCCGACCGTGGCGAGCACGGTGATCAGCACCGGCGTCGTGACGGTGGTGGCCACGCCGATCTGGTTGAGGGCGGCGATGATGCCCAGCGCCCAGATGAACACCGCGGCGGCCGCCCCGAGCCAGCGGCCGTAGGACAGGCCGCCCAGCGCGCCGGAGACGACGTCCCTGACCGCGCTGGCGATCGCGCCGGCGATCACCACGATGATGATGGCCACGATCGCCAACGGCAGCCAGCCCACCACGGCGTTCAGCAGCGACGAGATCGGGTTGGGCCCGAAGACGCTGAACGCTATCTGCAGCGTGACCAGCAGGATGGCGTAGTAGACCACCTTCGCGACCAGGCCGCTGGCGGTGTACTTGCTGCGCTCCAGCGCGCGGCTCATGCCGCTGCGCTGCACCGCCCGCTCGAAGCCGACCTTCTCCAGGATCTTCTCGGCGAGTTTGCCCAGCACCTTGGCGATGAACCAGCCGATGACGAGTATGACGAGAAAGGCGACCAGCCTCGGGACGAAAGTGGCAATCTGCCGCCAAACATCCGTGAGGCCTTGGCCTATGTTGATATCCACGGTTTCCTCCTTCGAGGCTTCACCGCACCGCGCTACCCCGAGGGCGATATCTCACACACGCACAGCGACGAGGCGAGGTTTCCGAGCCGCCATCCGGCCCCTCACGTGGTCAAATAATGGTCACCGTGTGTGATCGCATCGGTCAACGGGTAGTCATGCCCCATGTTGCGGATCGGCCGCTGGGGCGTCGCCGAATCGAGGGACATCGTCGCCTGCGGATGGCGCGACGGCCGTCCGGGACGTGCCCGGACCGGCATCAAGCTGATCTTCGAGGCGGGCGGCGCGGTGCCCGACCTTCCCGGCCTGCGCGTCGGCACCCAGGTCGTCCGGGGGGCCGAGCGGATCGCATGGGAGCTCTGCCAAGGGCTCGACCTGGTCCTCACCGAGCCGGGTGATCCGGCGGCGTCCGTGGTGGCCGCCGCCATCTGGCACTACGGCTGGAGCCTTGACGACCTCGACGCGCTGGCCGGCGCGACGGTCGGCGGGCTGGCACTCGCCGGGCAGCCGGTGCCGTGCGTGCTGGAGATCCGGCGCGACGGCGGCACCGCGCTGCACGGAGACGTCACCACCGACGGCGTGCTGACCCGCCTGTCCGCCTGCTTCCCGGCCGGCCGCCACCCGACGCCCGAGGTGACGGTGCCGCTGCGCTCGGTCCGGCTCAGCCCGGGGACACCGTCCGGGGTCCGGATCGCCCCCTGCGTGGGCGAGCCGGGCCTGGCGGCGACCCGGCGCCCGCCGCGCCCCCGTTCCTGACCGGACCGTCGGGCGCTACCAATCCGGGGGCCGCCTTGGTGCACCCGCACGAATCCCGCCCCCCCCGCACGATGGCATACGGTCAGCGTGACACCGGCGGGACACCGGAAGCCGATCCGCGTGTCGCGCCGGACCGGCCGGGAACGGCGAAGGCACGGCGGCATACCGTACGGTACGTGCCGGGTGGCCTGCCAACTGAGGGACGCGCGACCACGGGTTCCACGAGAAGTCCTACTACGCAGTGGAGCGAGTATGAAGATCACTGGAGTTGAGCTGCGGCGGATCGCGATGCCCCTGGTGGCACCGTTCCGCACCTCGTTCGGCACCGAAAGGGCCCGCGACGTGCTGCTCGTCAGGGTCGTCACGCCCGACGCCGAGGGCTGGGGCGAGTGCGTGGCGATGTCGGAGCCGCGCTACTCCGCGGAGTACGTCGACGGCGCGGCCGAGGTGATCCGGCGCTTCCTGCTGCCGGCGCTGCCGGGCGACCTCGACGCCAACACCGTGGGCCGCGCGCTGGAGCCGATCAAGGGCCATCGCATGGCCAAGGCCGCCGTGGAGACGGCCGTGCTGGACGCGCAGCTACGAGCCGCGGGCGAGTCGTTCGGCCGGTTCCTGGGCGCCGCGCGTGACCGGGTGCCGTGCGGCGTGTCGGTGGGCATCATGGACTCGATCCCGGAGCTGCTCGACGCCGTCGGCGGTTACCTGGACGAGGGCTACGTGCGGATCAAGCTGAAGATCGAGCCGGGCTGGGACATCGAGCCGGTCCGGGCGGTGCGCGAGCGGTTCGGCGACGACGTGCTGCTCCAGGTCGACGCCAACGCGGCCTACACGCTGGTGGACGCGCGGCACCTGGCCAGGCTGGACGAGTTCGGGCTGCTGCTGATCGAGCAGCCGCTGGCCAACGACGACTTCGTGCAGCACGCCAGGCTGGCCGGGCAGCTGCGCACCCCGATCTGCCTGGACGAGTCGATCGAGTCGGCCGAGCACGCGGCGGCCGCGATCGCGCTCGGCTCCTGCTCCATCATCAACATCAAGCCTGGCCGGATCGGCGGATACCTGGAGGCACGGCGCATCCACGATCTGTGCCGGGCCAACGGGATCGCGGTCTGGTGCGGCGGCATGCTCGAGACCGGGCTCGGCCGGGCCGCGAACGTGGCGCTCGCCGCGCTGCCCGGCTTCACGCTGCCCGGCGACACCTCCGGCTCGCGCCGCTACTACGCGACGGACATCACCGAGCCGTTCGAGCTGTCCGACGGGCATCTGGAGGTGCCGTCGGGGCCGGGGCTCGGCGTGGAGCCGATCCCGGCCGTGCTCGACGAGGTCACCACCTCCACCGAGTGGATCCCTCTGTAGTCCGGCCGCCGCGAGCGCTCGCCCGGGTCCGCCCGCGGCTCTCAGCCGGTCCTGGGGGTGGCGCGGGCGCCCAGGTGGACGTAGGGGGAGCCGTCGGCCAGCTCGTAGAACACGGCCGAGGTCCAGGCGGGGTCGCCGGGCAGGCGTCCGACGAAGGTCGTCTCGTCGACGGGGACGAGGTCGGCCTCCTGCGGCCTCTTCAGCGCGGCCAGCGCGCCGGTGGCCTCCATGAGCAGCCGGAGCCCGCCGTCGCGCTCGGTGATCGTCAGGCGGGCGCCGGCCCGCTCGTAGCGGCCCGCGTACCGGGCGGTGTCGACCTGGACGGGGGTCTCGGGCGGGCTGAGGGCGGGCGGCACGGTCAGGCCGTCGAGCTCGGCGAACAGCTCGGTGGCCAGGGCGCGGGTGAACGCGGCGCTGTGGCCGCCGTTGGCCGTCACGCAGACGATCGTGCCGGTGCCGGGAACGACCCAGAGCATGGCATGCTGCCCGATGGTGTTGCCGCCGTGGGAGATGACGCGGTGGCCGTCCCACTCGTCGAGGATCCAGCCGATGCCCCAGTGCCTGCCGAGCGTGTGCGGGTTGGGGATGTCGACCTGCGGCTCCCACATGGCCCGGGGGTCGTCCAGCAGGCCGCCGTCGAGGTGGGCCCGGGCGAAGGCGACCACGTCGGCGGGGCGGGCGCAGATCAGCCCGGCGGGCCCGGCCGAGCGCATGAGCCCCCACATCGGGGCGGCCTTGCCGTCCAGGTGGCCCATGGCCGGGCGGAAGCGCAGCACGTCCTCGGGCAGGGTCCAGGTGTGGGTGAGCCCGAGGGGCTCGATGATCCGTTCCCGCAGCACGTCGTCCCAGCGTTTGCCGTCGAGCCGTTCCAGGATGCGGCCGGCGATCACGAAGCCCGAGTTGCAGTAGGACTGAGTGGCGCCCAGGGGGTGGTTCTGCGGCAGGGCCGCGCAGGCTTCGACGTACCTCTCCACGCAGTCGTCGCCGCGTCCGGTGTCGAGGAACAGGTCGCCGTCGATGCCGCTGGTGTGGGTCAGCAGGTGCCTGATCGTGACGGACTTGGTCACGTCGGGATCGGCCACCCTGAACTCGGGCAGCACCTCCAGCACCGGGGTGTCCAGCGCCGGGCCGCCCCGCTCGGCCAGCTGCATGAGCATGGTGGCGGTCCACACCTTGGTGACCGAGCCGATCTGGAAGAGGGAGTCGGGGGTGGCCTCCACGCCGGTGGCCTGGTTGAGCACCCCGGCGGCGAACTCGTGCACCTCCCCGTCGTGCAGGTAGGCGAGGGCCGCCCCCGGCACCTCGTACTCGGCGATCAGCTCGGCGAGCCGGTGACCCGTTAATCCAGCCACGCGATGCTCCTCTCGTTGCGGTCGGCCATACACATCTTGCCGGAATAATCCGTTGCCGCCCGGTGCTGAGAGCCACATCATGGTCATCATGTTCCGGCACGCTCAGCTCTCGGCGCCCGCACGCGCGGGCGCTTTCGAGCGTGCCCTCGACGGCCTGGAGCGCTGACCTCTTCCCGTAAGTCCCGAATGTGACCCGGCGGGGGGAGGTAGCCGACTCTGACGGGTCACCACGGATCCAGGCTTTCGAAGGAAGAGAACCATGGCCAAGCAGGCCTACGCGCGCAACAAGCCGCATCTCAACATCGGCACGATGGGCCACGTCGACCACGGCAAGACCACGCTGACCGCCGCGATCACGAAGGTGCTCGCGGAGCGCGGGCAGGCGACCTACACGCCGTTCGAGCGGATCGACCGCACCCCGGAGGAGCACTCCAGGGGCATCACGATCAACATCTCGCACGTCGAGTACGAGACCGCCGGCCGGCACTACGCGCACGTGGACATGCCGGGCCACGCCGACTACGTGAAGAACATGATCACCGGGGCGGCGCAGCTCGACGGGGCCATCCTCGTGGTGTCCGCGCGGGACGGCATCATGCCGCAGACCCGGGAGCACGTGCTGCTCGCCAGGCGGGTCGGCGTCGAGCACCTGGTCGTCGCGGTCAACAAGGCCGACGGCGCCGACCCGGAGCTGACCGACCTGGTGGAGCTGGAGCTGCGGGAGCTGCTCGCCGAGCACGGCTACCAGGACGTCGCGATGGTCCGGGTGTCCGGGCTGCGCGCCCTCGCGGGCGACCCGGAGTGGACGGCGTCGATCGACGCCCTGCTGCGGGCGGTCGACGAGCGCATCCCCGTGCCGGTCCGGTACGTGGACGCGCCGTTCCTGATGCCGGTCGAGAACGTGCTCACGGTCACCGGCCGGGGCACGGTCGTCACCGGGGCCATCGAACGCGGCACGGTCCGCGTCGGAGACCAGGTGGAGGTCGTCGGGTTTGGCGACGGGTTCACCGCGGTGGTGACCGGGGTGGAGACGTTCGGCAAGACGATGGAGCGGGGCGAGGCGGGCGACAACGCCGCGGTCCTGCTGCGCGGTGTCCGCCGCGAGCAGGTACGGCGCGGCATGGTGCTGGCCGCGCCCGGCAGCCAGCGGGCTCGCCGGTCGTTCACCGCCCGGCTCTACCTCCTCACGCCGGAGGAGGGCGGGCGGCGCAGGCCGGTCGCGTCGGGCTACCGGCCGCAGTTCTACCTGCGGACCACCGACGTGCCCGGCGAGCTCGTCCTGGCCGGGCCCGCGCGGCCGGGTGACACGGTCGAGGTGACGGTCGAGCTGGGCAAGGCCGTCGCGGTCGAGCCGGGGCTCGGCTTCGCGATCCGCGAGGGCGGTCTCACCGTCGGCGCGGGCACCGTCCTCACCGTCCCCGACTGACATCGGGGCCGGCGGTCCGCCGGCCGGACCTGTGACGGGACGGGGCCGGCCGCCGGGACGTCACATCGGGTCGAAGCGGAGGCGGAAGGTCGTCTCCGCCGGCCTGAGGTCGTACCGGGGCAGGGCGCCGGGGCCGCAACTGGCGGTCCCGACGCCCTGCTGGGCGAGGTCCAGGTTGACGTGCACGCGCTCGCCCGGCACCAGGTCGGGCCGGTGGCGGGCGCGTTCGAGGTCGGTCGTGGTCCAGCGCCGGGCGGTCAGCCCGAACACCGGGTCGCCGGTGATCCGCAATCCCTGGCCGGAGCCGGTCAGCTCCGCCCAGCGGACGCCGGCCCGGTGACCGTTCTCCTGGGGGTAGACGTACGGCGTCTGCAGCTCCTCGACGGTGGCGGACCACCTGCCGACCCTGGCGGCCAGGCCCGTGTCGGGGTACGCCTCGCCGGGGCCCCCGCCGAACCAGGTGACCTGCCCGAAGGACGCGGGCAGCGCCATGACGACGCCGAGCCTCGGGATGGGCTCGGCCCACTCCCCCTCGGGAACGATGTCCACGGCCAGCCGGAGCCCGTCGCCCGCCTGGGTCCAGTGGTAGGTGACGCGCATCCCGAGGTCGGTGGCGGCGGGCGCGACCCTGGTGCGCACGACCAGGCCGACTCCGGTCTCCACGGTGTCCACCCGGTGCGTGAGCCGGTGCAGGCCGAGCCGCCGCCAGGTCCGTTCGAGCCCGCCGTACCGGTCGTTGTCGACCGGCGCCCGCCACAGCTCCAGCCGCGGTCCCTCGACGTCGATGCCGAACAGCCGCACCAGCCGCCCGGTGGCCGGGTCGAAGCCGCCACCGCCGACGGCCACCTCCCCCACGACCACACCCGGCTCCGCGAGCGTGGCCGGGGCCGGGTTTTCCGGATCGGCGTCCGCGATGTCCGGGCGGCCGTCGCGATGTTCCGGGTGCGGACCGGCCGGGGGCGGCGTGGGGACGGGCGGTGACAGGCGGGACTGGGCCCAGGCCACCTCGTGGCCCGCCTCGGCCCAGGGCTCGTCGGCCGCCAGCACGGCGCGGACGGTCAGCCACCGCTCGCCCTCCCCATCGAGCCAGGCGGACGGCGCGGGCAGTTCGACCTCGCCGCCGGTGGCCGGCACGTCGAGCGTGAGCTCGGCGACCGGCACCCCGTCGGCCTCGACGACGCCGAGGAAGGCCAGGTGTGACAGGTCCCGGAACCCGTGCAGGTCGCGGACCCGCACCACACGGCCGGAGAACTCGAACCGGACCGGCTCGAACACCTTCTTGAGGTCCAGCAGCCCGGGCGACGGCGTCCGGTCGGGGAACACCAGCCCGTCGATCACGAAGTTGGAGTCGTGCAGCGGCTCCCCGTAGTCGCCGCCGTAGGCGTGGCCGAGGGCCGGGTGCGCCAGCCCGTGGTCGATCCACTCCCAGACGAACCCGCCGGCCAGCCGAGGGTGACGTTCGAACAGCTCCTGGTATTCGGCCAGCCCGCCGGGCCCGTTGCCCATGGCGTGGGCGTACTCGCACTGCAGGAACGGCATCGCGCGGCGGCGCGCGTCGAGGACGGGGTCGGCGAGCGGCTCCTCCGTGCCGAGCCCGATGGCCTCGACCTCGGCGTGCGTGGCGTACATCCGCGAGTAGACGTCGGTGTGGGCGCAGGACAGGTCGCCCTCATAGTGGATCGGCCGGGACGGGTCGCGCTCGCGGGTCCAGGCGGCCATGGCCGCGAGGTTGCGCCCCACGCCCGCCTCGTTGCCGAGCGACCACATGATCACGCTGGGATGGTTCTTGTCCCGTTCGACCATGCGGCGCATCCGGTCGAGGCACGACTCGGCCCAGCGGGGGTCGCCTGCGGGGTTGCCGCGCCAGCCGACCTGGCCGAAGCCGTGCGTCTCCAGGTCACACTCGTCGATCACCCACAGCCCGAGCTCGTCGCAGAGGTCGAGGAAGGCCGGGTGCGGCGGGTAGTGGCTGGTCCTGACGGCGTTGACGTTGTGCCGCTTCATCAGCAGCACGTCCTCGCGCATGGTCGCGTACGTCACCGCGCGCCCGTGCTCGGGGTGGAACTCGTGCCGGTTGACGCCCTTGAGCAGCAGGGGGCGCCCGTTGGCGAGCAGGACGCCGTCCTCGATGGAGATGGTGCGGAAGCCGACGCGCAGCCGTACGGACTCGTCGGGCAGGGTCACCACCGCGTCGTAGAGGCGGGGCGTCTCGGCCGTCCACGGCTCGACGTCGAGGGTGATCTCGGTGCCGGCCGGGAGATCGGCGACGCCCAGCTCGGGGACGCACAGCCGGCCGGAGCCGTCGAAGGCGAGCGTGCCGCGCCCGCCGGTGTAGGAGGCGCGCACGAAGACGTCGGCGGCCGAACGGGTCAGTGTCACGTCGCGGAAGATGCCCGGCAGCCACCACATGTCCTGGTCTTCCAGGTAGCTCGCGGCCGACCACTGGTGGACCCGCACGGCGAGCACGTTGCGTCCCGGCCTCAGGCTCGGGCCCGCGTCGAACTCGACGGGCAGCCGGCTGCCGGTGGAGTAACCCAGCTCGTGACCGTTGAGCCAGACCCGGGCGTAGGAGTCGACGCCCTCGAAGCGCAGCCGGCCGCCGCTCCAGCCGGCGGGCAGGTCGAAGGCGCGCCGGTAGTCGCCGGTCGGGTTCTCGGTCGGCACGTGCGGCGGGTCGAGGGGGAAGGGGTAGGAGACGTTGGTGTAGGCGGGGGCGCCGTGGCCGTGCAGCGGCCAGTGCGACGGCACGGGCAGCTCGTCCCAGCCCGAGTCGTCGTAGCCGGGGTCGGCGAAGTCCTCGGGGACGTGCGCGACCGGTGACAGGCGAAAGCGCCAGACGCCGTTGAGGTCGAGGGCGGGTGCGTCGGAGTGGAGGGCTGCCCGGGGTTCGAGGCGGCCCGCGCCGGGGGTGAAATGCGCGAGATTCATCCCCGCCGAGCCTAAAGGGTCGGCCGGGCGGGGCGTGGTGAGCGCCTCCTCTGACCATGCTGCCGGAGGACGTCATTCCCCGGGTTCTTGCCGATCCGCCGCCGTGAGATAGCCGGCCAGCAGCGCCTCCGCCACGTCCTCGACCGCCGCCGGGCCCGGCAGGAACTCCGCGCTGTGCAGCCCCGACACCGTGTCCACCCCGACGAACATCATCAGCGACGGCGCCACCGACGCGTAGTAGGCGAAGTCGTCCGCGCCGCACGAGCGCAGCTCCTCGGTGACCGTCCTGCCCCCGTGCCGCAACAGCTCCCCCGCCTGCATGGCCAGCTCCTCGTCGTTGGCGAGCACCGGCTCACCGATCAGCACGCGCACCTCCGCGTGGCAGCCGAAGGCCCTGGCCACGTCCTCGACCATCTGGGTGAACCGGTCGTGCAGCTCGAAGCGCCACCGCTCGGACATCGCCCGCAGCGTCCCCCGCGCCGTGGCCTTGGCCGGGATGGCGTTCGGCGCCGTTCCCGCGTTGATCGTGCCGAAGGTGACCACGGTCGGCACCATCGGGTCGGCGGCGCGGCTGACGAGCTGCTGCACGGCCACGATGACCTGGGCCAGGCCCACGACGGGGTCGCGGGCGAGCTGCGGATAGGCGGCGTGCCCCTCCGAGCCCCTGATCGTCAGCTCGAACTCGTCGGCCGACGCGTTGACCGGGCCGGGGGTGCACGACACCATGCCGGCGGGCAGCACCGGCTGCACGTGCGCGCCGATCATGGCCCGGACCTGGTGGCGGTGGAGCACCCCCGACTCGACCACGTCCCAGGCGCCCGAGGGATAGCCCTCCTCGCGGGGCTGCAGGACGACGAGCAGCGGGGCCACCGTGGCCGGGCCGGGACCCGCCACCGGGAGCGCCCTCGGCCCCCAGGCCTGGCCGTCGGTGCCCGTGCCCGGCCAGGACTCCCCGGCGGCGCGGACCCTGTCCACCGCGCGGGCCAGGGCGACGACGGCGGCCAGGTGAACGTCGTGGCCGCAGGCGTGCATGGCGCCGTTCGCGGAGGCCCACGGGACGCTGGTGCGCTCGGCGATGGGCAGCGCGTCCAGCTCGCCGCGCACCGCCACCGACGGGCCCGGGCCGCCGATCCTGACCACGGCGCCGGTGTCGGCCACGTACTCGACCAGCCCGCCCGTCAGCGCGTCGAGCACCAGCTTGAGGGTGGGCCCCTCTCGCCCCGACAGGCACGGCTGCGCGTGCAGCTCCCGCCTCAGCGCCTTGGCCGCGGGCAGCTCCGCCCGCAGCGCCTCCCGCAACAGTGCCCCCGTACTCACGCACGCGCCCCCTTCTCCGGCCGGATCTCGCGCCGCTCCTACCCTCGTGCGGGTCTGGATCACCCGCCGCGGCGGGCGGGATCGCCGGTTCGCCCGGGATCCACGACGTCACCGGGCGAACCGGGGCCCGAAAAACCCGCCCTCGCACGGGCCCGGGTCAGGCCGCGGCCTTGGCCGCCACCGCGATCACCGCCTCGCGTCCGACGCCGCTGACCGTCACCGTGACCGTGACCTGGCCCTCGCGCAGCGCGGTGAGCGTGCCCGTGGCCGGGTCGAGGACGGCGACGTGCCGGCTGCCGGCCGTCGAACGCGAGCCGACGTGCAGGCCGGCCGAGCCCGACCACTCCACGGACACGGGATGGGCGGCGGGCACCGCGCGGGCGCCCTGACGCACCGTGGCCGTGACGGAGCCGGTGCCGCCCACGGGGAGCGAGGCGGGCGCCGTCAGCGTCAGCTCGTCCACGTGCGGGCGGACCTGGGTGCCGATCCAGGTGGGCGCGTCCACGAACCAGTTGCGCCTGACGTGCTCGGCCTCCTGGGCGCTCACCGGGTCCACGCCCCACAGCGACCACCCGGTGAACCCGCCGTCGTCCGCGGGGGTGGCCGGGTTCTTGCCGGAGTTGCCGTTGACGAAGTACGGCACCGCGTCGACCCGCGCGGCGTGGAAGGTGCCGACGTGCGCCCCGATGAAGGCCGCGCCCTTGCCGGTCGTCCGCTGGAAGTCGGCCAGCCAGCCCTCGACCAGGGCGGCCTCCTTGCGGTCGCCGAGCTGGCTGCCCTTGCCGGGCGTGGGGTCGCGCGGCGGCACGTGGAACAGCACCGCCACCGAGCCGACCGACGCGTCACGGGCCGCCGCGTCGAGCTGCGAGCGCAGCAGGGCGACCTGCTCGTAGCCGCCGCCCCGCAGGTTGAGCCGCGAGGTGTCCAGCGTGACGAACCGGGTGCCCTTGTGGTCGAACGTCCGGTACGTGTCGCCGAACACGGCCCTGAAGTTGTCGATCTTGCCGCCCATCACCTCGTGGTTGCCGGGCACGTAGTGATAGGGCAGCGTCCCGCCCAGCTCCTCGTCGAGGATCCTCTTGGCCAGCGCGAAGTCCTCCGGCGACGCCTCGTCCACCAGGTCGCCGTTGATCAGCAGGAAGTCGGGCGCGGCCGCCTTGATCTCGCGCAGGGTGCGGCGGGCGTTGCGGACGATGTCGCTGTCCGGGTCGCGCGCGACGAACTGGGCGTCGGACATGACCGCGAACCGCCACGGCATCGTCGCCACCTCGGGCCGGACCACCGGGTCGGCCACCTTCGCCGCGGCCGGCGCCTCGATCGACGGCGGCACCTTGGCCACCAGCCCGTCGATCAGGATCTCGTTGGTGTACTTCTGGTCGGCCTTCGTCTCGGCCACGTAGAAGCGGCGCAGCCTGAGCGGGTAGTTGACGCCCGCGGGCACGGCGAACTCGACGAACTTCCAGCCGGTCCAGGTCATGTACGGGCCGCGCAGGATCTGCGACTGCCCGAGGGCGTCGTAGAACTCCAGGCTGGGCCACTCCCCCTTGCCGGTGGAGTTGATCCACAGCCCGAACGCCTGCGGCTGGCCCGGGATCTCCAGCTGCCGCGGCGGGCTGGCGTAGGCGGCGCGGGTCGCGGTGGACTGGGTGAAGTCGTAGGCCAGCCTGAGCCCGCCCCCGCTCTGTCCCGGCGCCGCCGACAGCGAGCCGGTGGCCCGGGCCGCGGCGAACGTCCAGGAGGCGGCGTCCTCGAAGTCGGCCACCGGCCGGTCCTCGAAGCCCACGGTGACGGGCACGGCGGCGCTCGTCTTGCCCACCTTGGCCGTGATGAGCCCCGACCCGGTGTCCCGCTTGGCCCGTACGGTGAAGTAGCCGTGCTCGGACGGCGTCACCTCGAACAGGTCGCGGTCGTAGGACAGGGTGACGTCGTCGGGCTCGATGGGCGCGGAGTTGCCGTTGCGGTCGTAGCCGACCACGCCGAACGTGGCCGTGCCCGAGGCTCCGGCCAGGCCGACCCGGTCGGCGGTCATGCCGAGCCGCCGCAGGGGCTGGAGGACGGTGAGCTCCAGCGTGCCCTTGGCGCCGTCGCGGGAGGCGGTGACGGTCGTGCGGCCGGGCACCAGGGCGTGGAACCTCCCGTCGCGGATCACGCCGTGCGCGATCGGGGCGGCCTTCCAGGACGGGGTTCCGGCGGCGGGGCCGTACGTCTCGTCGTATCCGGCGGCGGTCAGCAGCCTGGTGAGACCGGGGAAGACGCGGTCGGGACGGCCGCCCGCGACGGGCGAGGCGCCGGGCGCGCGGGCGGGGTCGGTGGCGGTCTCCAGCCAGAATCCCTTGAGCTTGCCGCTGCCCTCGGGCGCGAACAGGGCCAGGCCGTTGGGGACGTGCCGCTCGCCGCCGTCGGACGGGCTGTTCTCGACCCGCACCTCGGCCGAGCCGGGCTCGCGGGCGAGCAGGGTCGAGGAGCCGCCGCCGTCGAGGTTGAGCGCGTCGGCGGCGCCCAGCTCGGCCATCATCGCGCCCAGCTCGTTGAGCGTGACGCCGCGGCTGTCGGCCTGGCGGCCGTCCACGGTCAGCAGGTGCATCGTGCGGCCGTCGGCGGAGAAGCCGACCGCGGTGCGCGGGTGCGCGGCCGGGTCGGCCGAGTTCTGCACCACGCCGTCCTTGACCAGGACGTGGTTGCCGCCGACGGCGGCCTTGACCGCGCCGCCGTCGGACGCCCTCGGCCGGTACGTCACGTCGACGCGGTCGCCCGCCCGGAGCCCGGCCAGCGCGGCGGCCCCGGCGTCGCGGCCGAGCAGGATCGTGGTGCCCGCGGGGATCGGACCGCTGCCGGCGGCCTGCCGTACCTCGGTGACGACCCCGTCGACCAGCTCGACCTCGGTGACGGCGGCGGCGCCCTCGACGGCGCGGGCCCGCGTGTAGGAGCCCCACAGCGGCGTGAACAGGCCGACCCCGCCCGCCTGGACGAGCTGGTTGAACTGGGTGAGCGTGATCGGGGAGCCGCCGCCGGGGGTGGCGGTGCCCTCGAAGTACATCTTCAGCACCCGTCCGACGCCGTCGCCCGTGACCGCGACGGCGTTGTCGTGGCCGGCGACGGGCGACTGGACGAGCGAGCCGTCCTGGACGCCGACGCCCTGGGCGGCGCCGGAGTTGTTGATGTCGAAGAAGTCGCCGTTGACGGCGGCGACGGCGCGGGCGCGGTTGGCCGGGCCGGACAGCGGCTCGGTCTTGGACACCTCGCCCGAGAACACGTAGTCGGCCCTGGCGCTGCCGAGGTCGGCGGTGAGCGCGTCGGCGCGGAGCCAGCCGAGCGCGTCGTAGCGGTCGAACGAGGTGAGCGAGATGCCGGGGGCGACGGGCCTGGTCTTCCTGTCGGTCTCCAGGCGCTCCCCGGAGGCGGCGGCGAGCAGGGTCGAGGGGGGTGGGTAGGACGACGCCGTGAGCGTGTCCTCTGCCGGGGGCGTGGGATCGGCCAGCGCGGGCGCCGCGATGCCTAAGACGATCGCGGCGGCCGCGGCCGCGTAACGGAGGGTCTGCACGACCGAACTCAATCGCCCGTGGCTATTACTTTCAAGACTTGGAGATAAACTAAAAGAAAATTTCAGATCTTGTTCAGGCCTGACCCGGCACGGGATCGGCCCGGGGAGCACGCTCGCCGCGCTCACCGGGCTCACCGCGCGCACTGGGCTCACCGGGCTCGTCGCGCTCGCCGCCGAGCGGCTCCGGCTGCTCGGGTGAGCGCAGCCCCGCGTAGAGCACCAGGGGCACCGCCAGCGCCACGGCCATCGACAGCACGGCCGTGCCCGAGTCGTTGACCAGCATCCCGACCACACCGCTGACCAGCGCCCCGATGAGCCCGGCACGCAGCATCGGGGCGCGCGCGAACGCCTGGGGCAGCAGCCCCGCGCTGGCCTGCCCGGGCCGCAGCAGCGCGAAGATCAGGAACGCCAGGCCGGCGATCACGATCGGCATCAGGTTGGGCGAGAGCATGGTGTTGAGCATGGCCCCGAGCTTGCGGCCGATCATGGGCAGGAACGTCCCGTCGATCACCTGCCCGACGAACCGGCCCAGGTGCGTCTGCGAGCCGGGCGGGCGCAGGTGGTCGAGCACCGCGATGACCGACACGGCCAGTCCGCCCAGCACGCAGAACCCGGCGAGCCGCAGGATCGAGACCCGCTTGCCGGCCACGAGCAGCGCCGTGACGGCGATGCCGGGAACGAACGCGATCACGCCGCCGAAGTCGCTGCCGATGCCCGGCCAGCCGGCCAGCAGCATCGTGGCCACGCCGAGCGTCGCGACGATCGCCACCGCGAGCCGGTTGCGCCCGGCGCGCACCAGGTGGTCGGCCGCGACCGCGGTCACCATGAGCACGGCCGTGGCCAGCAGCGCGAACGGGATGTTGGCCAGCCCGTGGTAGCGCCCGCCGACCACGGCGGTGTAACCCATCAGGCTGTTGAACTGCAGCGTCGTCCCCGTGAGCAGGTCGCCGAGCAGGACGGCCGCGGTGACCGCGGCGACCACGGCGGGCGGCCCCAGCGGGTGGCGCCGCCACGGCCCCGCCATGGCCGCCAGCAGGATGAGCCCGGCCAGGCCGAGCACCCCGCCGACCAGCCCCACCACGGGGTGGTCGCCGCGCGCCCACGGCAGCAGGTTGACCAGGTATGTCGAGACGGGGATGGAGGCGAGCCCCAGCGCGACCACGCCCACGGCCATCGGCCGCCTGCGCCGCGCCAGCAGGAAGTAGGCCACCGCGTAGAAGGCGACCTGGCTGATGGCGAACGCGGTGAAGAACACGCCGGTGGTCAGCCGCACGGTCGTGCCGGCCAGGTCGGCTATGCGCAGGTCGGCGGCGGCCTCGTCGAGCCCGGTGGCGCGGCCGAGCGCCCACGGCACGCCGACGACGGTCGGCGGGACGGAGATGCCCGCGGCGGTCAGCACGGTGGGCGCGATGTCGGGCAGGATCACCATGTCCTCGCGCCTCGTCGAGGTGGTGCCGACGAAGGCCCCGGCCGCTCCGGGACGCTTCCACATCACGACCCGCAGGTGCGGCACCGAGCCGTGGTCGCCGATCCCGGCGAGCACCACCTCGGCATCGGCGGGGACCCTGGCCAGTGCGGCCCCGACCTCGGCGTCGGCGGCGCGCACCGCCTCCTGGCGGCGCGCGGGGCCGAGCGCGTCGGGCTCCTTGGGCAGCTTGCCGTCGGTCAGGTAGGGGCTGATCAGCTCGTCCACGTCCACGGCGACGACCTTGCAGCGTGACCAGTCGGCCAGGCCGGCCGGCTCCGGCGCGTAGAGGTCGACGGCGCCCTGGCGGTCGGCGAGCGCCAGGGCCGCGCCCCTGCCGACCGCCGCGGTGCACTGGCCCGCCGTGTGCACGGCCTCGCCGAGGGTGCCGGCGTAGGTGCCGTCGCGCTCGCCGAGCAGGTCCTTGAAGCCGGGGACCTTCGCCCCCGTGCCCTGGAGGTCGGGCTCGGGCGGCAGCCCGCATCCGTGGCCGACGGCGGAGCGCACCCCGGCCGAGACGGTCAGCCAGCCGTCGTAGGGGCAGGTGACGGTGCCGAGGGTCTTGACCGAGACCGAGCCGAGCCCGCTCTGCCCGGCGAGCCGCCACAGGTGCGGGGTGGTCGTCGGGTCGAGGTCGTCCCAGTGCAGGCCGGGCACGCCGATGAAGACCACCCGCCCGCCGGCCTCCTCCGCGGCCGCGGTGGCGGCGGACGCGCCCACGGCAGGCAGCGCCCAGCACAGCGTCGCCGCGACCAAGAGCAGAAGTGCCTGCCTCACCGTTGGCCCCCATCCAAGTGAGAAGCCCGCGGCGGCGACGTCCGGTGTGCCGCGCGGTGCTCAAGTCGGGAAGTGTCGGCAACGTAGCACGGGGTCGTCCGGAACGGCGCCACCTTTTGATCAACGTTCCGCGCGCGTTATCCCGCGCGCCACACCGGTCCCTCGCGGTCCATCACTGGCGTCCGGGCGATCGACGGCGCAGACTGGAAGAACGGCGATCCGTGGAAGTAGGAGCACCCGTGGACAACTACCTAGATCATATGCCGGTTCTGTCCCGAGGTAGGCATCGTAATCCGAAGCGTGGTGCCTGCTTCATGGAGCTGGCGTCCTACCTAGCCGGAGAGCGGTGGAGCGATCACCCGGCCTGCACGCACCCGTTGCTGGCCGCTCTCGCCCGCCTGGTCAACGACAACGTCGACGACGACAGCCGCGCCGAGCTCGTCGGGCTCGTCCCGTCGATCATCGGCCTGGCCAGTGACGACCTGCGCGTGGACGCGCGGATCGCGTTGCGCTGCGCGACGGCCGCGCTGCCGGTGGCGGCGGCCGAACGCCAGCTCGCCCTGGCGGTGTCGGTCCTGGCCGCCGAGGAGATGCTGGCCAGGCTCGACGGGGCGCCGTCGGGCCGGATGAGCGAGGCGAGCCGGCAGGCGATGGCTCAGGTGCCGTACGCCGCCGAGCAGGCCAGACGGTTCAGCCGTGCGGCGAAGATCACCGAGAAGGGCTTCCGCCGTTACGCCGCGCCCAACGCGGTCCAGCTCGCGGTGGTCGGGATCGTGCAGGCCTGCATTCCCGACCCGGACAAACTGCTGCGCGAGCTGCTGGCGGGCGCGATCGGCGACTGCACGACGCTGATCCGCGACACCGGCCCAGCCGGCCCAGTCGGTGTGGTCGGCCCAGTCGGCGCGGCCGAGGCCACTCGGGACGAGCGAGCCGTCCCCAGCCACGCCTGACCCGCCCGGCCCCAGCCGGGAGTGACCTCGTCGTCCCCGGCCGTTCGCGCGTGCCCGCCCGCGGTCGCTCCGGGGCGGGGGTTCAGGGACGGCCGGGGAGTTCGTGGTATTCGCTCATAGTTTCGTGACACAGTGTCACGAAAGTACAGAAGCGCAGGTCAGGCAAGCCTCCCCTTCGTTGCGACACGTACGGAAATATGCCTAAATTTCTAGACGAGTTGTGATTAGGAGGGGACTTTCATGACCATCGAGCTCGACCAGCCGCACTCCCCGGAGCGGCACCACCATCACCGGGACGTGTCCGGAGGGTGGTTGCGGCCGGCGGTGTTCGGGGCGATGGACGGGCTCGTCTCCAACTTCGCGTTGATCGCCGGTGTGGTGGGCGCGGCGGGCGCGGGCCAGGCGGCGGTGCTGGCGGGGTTCGCGGGCCTGGCCGCCGGGGCGTTCTCGATGGCCGCGGGCGAATACACGTCGGTGAAGTCGCAGACGGAGCTGATGAGGGCGGAGATCGCCGTGGAACGCCGCGAGCTGGCCCGCAACCCCGAGGGCGAGCAGGCGGAGCTGGCAGCGCTGTACCGGGCCCGCGGCCTGGACGCCGAGCTGGCCGACCAGGTGGCGGCGGGGCTGTCGGCCGATCCGGAGCAGGCCCTGCGCGTGCACGTGCGCGAGGAACTGGGCGTCGACCCCGACGACCTGCCCTCGCCCTACCTGGCCGCCGCGTCGTCCTTCGGCGCGTTCGCGGCCGGGGCGCTGGTGCCGCTGGTGCCGTTCCTGTTCGGGGCATCGGGGCTGGCGGTGGCGCTGGTGCTGAGCGTGCTGGCGCTGTTCGGGTTCGGCGCGGCGGTCGCCCGGCTGACCGCCCGGCCGTGGTGGCTGGGCGGCCTGCGCCAGCTGGGGCTGGGCGTCGGCGCGGCGGCCGTGACGTACGGGCTCGGCCACCTGCTCGGCGTCACGATCGCCTAGCGACCACGCGCCTAGCGCTCCGTGAAGGGCGCCGGATCCCGGGTGACGAAGTCCTGGATGGTCGACGGGGGCCGGCCGAGGAGCCTCTCGACGTCGCGCGTCGCGCGGTCGTACCGGTTCTGCGCGTGGAGACGCGCCATGGTGGCCAGGTGGTCGTGGACGTGCGCCGGAAGGTCCAGCCCGGCGAGCTCCCCGCTGGCCCAGTCGTCGTACGGCACGTCCACGTAGGTGATGTGCCGGCCGAGCGCCGCGCTGAACTCCGCGGCGATGGCGGTGAGATCGCGTGAGGCGGCCCCGGTCAGCTCGTAGACCTGGCCGGCGTGGCGTCCGGGATCCGTCAGGACGGCCGTGATCACGTCGGCGACGTCCCGGACCGCGACCGGGGAGGTGCGGCCGGATCCGAAGGGCAGCCGGATCTCGTCGTCCTGCCGGATCGACCTCGCGGCGATGATCCGGAACAGCGGGTTCTCCATGAAGACCGTGGGCCTGATGTGCGTGACCGGCAGTCCCGACCAGTTGAGCACCTGCTCGCCCAGCCACTGCGACCGGTGCTGGTCGGACTCGGCGACGCTGGTCAGGTCCATCTGCGAGACCGTCATCTGCGACATGTTCACGAAGATCTCCAGCCGGCCCTGGTCGAGCGCGGCGGCAGCGGCGGCGGCCGTGGCCTCCAGGTATCGCGGCGACACGGACATCGCGAAGTACAGGCGGCGGCAGCCGTCGAGCGCGCGCCTGACGTCGCCGGCCCGGGTGAGGTCACCGGCGACGACCTCGGCCCCGGCCGCGCGTAGGGCGTCGGCCCGCGCGTCCTCCCGGTGGACGAAGGCCCGCACCGGCAGGCCGCGCGCCAGCAGATCGTGTACCACGGCCCGGCCGACGCCGCCGGTGGTGCCGGCGGCGCCGGTGACGAGCGTCAGATGCCGGTCGCGCCGGTCAACCGGCGTCATCGCGTCGCCCCCGCCGATGCGCGAGCCGGCCGTGCGCCGCCCGCGCGGTCGTCGGGCGCCACCCGTACGGTCGTCGGGTCCCGCCGGCGCGCGAGCCGGCCGTGCGCCTCCAGCGCGTCGTTCAGCAAGCCCATCGCGACCCCCCGGTCTGCCCCGCACATGTCGGACGGGACGTCAATCCGCACATCCGACTATGACCGGCCCGTATCCGTGCTAAACCCGCAGGCGGGCCAGGGGGGAGGCCCTAACGCCGGCGTCGCTTCCGCACGATGGCCCGGACGGTCAGCAGCAGCACCACGGCGACCACCTGGCCGCCGAGCACGATGCGGTTGACGTCGACGGCCGGCCGCCAGGAGACGTCGCCGTCCTTGAGCACGAACACCCCGGCCGGCGTGGCACTGAGCCCGTAGCCGCCCCCGCCGCCCTGCTCGGCGTGCTCGCCCTTGCCGCTGCCCATCCCGCCACCGCCGCCCTGCCCGACCCGGGCGACCGGGATGACGGTGACGTCGCCCTGCTGGATCGGGTCGCCGAAAACGCGTTTCACCGTCGCGGCGTCCTTCGACTGCTCCAGGAGTTCCATGATGTTCATGTCCACATGTTCGTCTTATGTCCGCCGCAATACCACCATCTCGCTCCGGTAGTCGCCGCCCGCGTGATGCCAGGTCGGCAGAACCAGCCCGTGGTGCATGAGGGTGGCGCCGTGCAGGCGGGCGCCGTCGGCGTCCTCGTAGACGGCGTCGGGGTCGAGCCCGGCCAGCCGCAGCCGCCGGGGCGGCCGCCTGTCCGGTGTGTACGGGTTGTAGGCGAGCACGACGACCCGGTCACCGAGGGTGTACTGCACGGCCGAGGCGGTGCTGCCGGGGGTGCCGTCCAGCCGGTGCAGGACGCCGTGCTGGATGACCGGCCGCACCGCCTTGTAGCCGGCGACCAGCCGCCGCGCCTCCTCCAGCTCCTCGGCGCTCCATCGGGTCAGGTCGCCGCCGATGCCGAGCGTGCCGGCCATGGCCACGTGGAAGCGGTAGCGCAGCGGCACCTCCCGGCCGGTGATCGGGTTGGGGCTGTCGGTGACCCAGCAGGACATGGCACTGGCCGGGTAGAGGTAGGAGAAGCCCTGCTGGATCGGCTGCCGGTCGCGGGCGTCGGTGTTGTCGGAGGTCCACACCTGGTCCGTACGGCGGAGCACGCCGAAGTCGATCCGGCCGCCGCCTCCGGAGCACGACTCGATCCTGAGCCGCGGATGCCTCCGGCGCAGCTCGTCCATGATCGCGTAGACGCCCCTGGTGTGCTCGATCCAGAGCAGGTCGCCGCCCTCGGCCCAGCCGGCCTGGCTGAAGCTGCGGTTCATGTCCCACTTGAGGTAGGCCAGGTCGTACTCGCGGACCAGGTGGTCGAGCCAGCCGAGCGCCCAGGCGCGCACGTCGTCGCGGGCGAAGTTGAGCACGAGCTGGTTGCGCATGGTGTCGCGGCGGCGTTCCGGATAGTGCAGCACCCAGTCGGGGTGCTTGCGGTAGAGGTCGCTGTCGGGGTTGACCATCTCGGGCTCGACCCAGAGCCCGGCCAGCATGCCCAGCTCGCGGACGCCGGCGAAGAGCCTGCCGAGGCCGCGCGGGAAGCGGTCGGGGTCCGGCCACCAGTCGCCGAGCCCGCGCGTGTCGTCGGTGCGCCGGCCGAACCAGCCGTCGTCCACGACGAACAGCTCCACGCCGAGGGCGGCGGCCCGGCGGGCGAGGTCGAGCTGGCCCTCCTCGGTGACGTCGAACCAGGTGGCCTCCCACGAGTTGTAGAGCACGGGCCGTTCCTCGGCCGGGGTGGGCAGGACGTGCCTGCGGGCGTAGTCGTGCCAGGCCCTGCTGGCGGCGCCGTGGCCGCCGTCGGTGTGCAGGCCGAGCGCGGGCGGTGTGCGCAGGGTCGCGCCGGGGGCGAGCGGCCAGGACAGGCCCTCGTGGCCGAACCCGGCGCTGACCGTCACGTCGCCTTCGGGGCGGCGCTGGGCGGTGAGCCGCCACGAGCCGCTCCAGGCGAGCGCCACGCTCCAGACCCGCCCGGTGGTCTCGGTGGCGTCGCCGATCATGATCCACGGGTTGGCCTTGTGGGAGGTGGTGCCGGTCCTGCTGGTGAACGTCGTCTCGCCGATCGGCAGCTCGCCGTGGTGCGGGTGGGTCTCGCGGGCCCATCCGCCCGCCACGCCGGTGTAACGGAACCCGGCCTGCTCGGGGATGACCCAGCTGCCGGAGTCGGCCCGTCGCAGGCGGACGGCCTGACCGGACTCGTTGGTCAGGCTCACCCACCGCTCGATGACGTCGCAGTCGTCGAAGACGCGCATGTGCAGGCCGACGCGCAGGCCGTAGTCGTGGTCGCGCAGCACCAGATCGAGCTCGTTCTCGCCGCGGACGGCCTCCTCGAAGTGGAGCTCCACCGAGCGCACGCCGCCCGGGTAGACGGCCTGCAGCGACGGCACGCCCCAGCGGCGCCCGCCGTCGACGGGCAGCAGCTCGCCGGCGTCGGCGGGGTCGAGGAAGCCGGTGGTGATCCCGCCCGGCGGGAGCCCGGTGAGCTGGCACAGGGCCGCGACGGGCGGTCGCGGCCCCCAGTAGCGCTGGACGACTCGGGTCTCCTCGCCTGTCTCGACGCCGAAGACGTACGCGGTGGCCGGGGTGAGCGCCGCCCAGGTGTGGTCGCGGCCGGATACCGGGATGAGGGGCATGCCTGCGATCGTCGGACGGGCGGGGCCCGGCCGTCAACGGGCGCGGGGCACGCCCCCTCGCGGCGGGTCAGGGGCGCCGGCCGCGCAGCTCCCGGTATCTGCGCACGAGCTGTTCGGTGGACGGGTCGGGGAAGCCCACCGGCGGCTCCTCGGAGGTGAGCGCGGGCGCCAGGTCGAGCGCCATCTTCTTGCCCAGCTCGACGCCCCACTGGTCGAAGGAGTCGATGCCCCAGATCATGCCCTCGACGAACACGACGTGCTCGTAGAGCGCGACGAGCTGGCCCAGCGTGGAGGGGGTGAGCTTGGGCGCCAGGATCGTGGACGTGGGCCGGTTGCCCGGCATCACCTTGTGCGGGACGATCGCGGGCGCGGTGCCCTCGTCCGCGATCTCCTCGGCGGTCTTGCCGAACGCCAGCGCCGACGTCTGCGCGAACAGGTTGGCGGCGAGCAGGTCCTGCATGCCCTCGCGGTCTTCGTACGGCTCGGCGAAGCCGATGAAGTCGGCGGGCACCAGCCGCGTGCCCTGGTGGAGCAGCTGGTAGAAGGCGTGCTGGCCGTTGGTGCCGGGCTCGCCCCAGAAGATCTCGCCCGTGGCGGCGGTGACGGGCCCGCCGTCGGCGCGCACGGACTTGCCGTTGGACTCCATGGTCAGCTGCTGCAGGTAGGCCGGGAAGCGGTGCAGCCGCTGGCTGTAGGGCAGCACGGCCCTGGTCTCGGCGCCGAAGAAGTTCGTGTACCAGACGCCGAGCAGCGCGAGCAGCACGGGCATGTTGGCCCTGAACGGCGCGTGGCGGAAGTGCTCGTCGACGGCGCGGAACCCGGCCAGCATCTCGCGGAACCGGCCGGGCCCGATGGCGAGCATCAGGGACAGGCCGATGGCGCCGTCGTAGGAGTAGCGCCCGCCCACCCAGTCCCAGAAGCCGAACATGTTGTCGGTGTCGATGCCGAACTCGGCGACCTTGGCGGCGTTGGTGGAGACGGCCACGAAGTGCCTGGCGACGGCGTCCTCGCCGAGCGCGCCGACCAGCCAGTCGCGGGCGACCTTGGCGTTGGTGAGCGTCTCGAGCGTGGTGAACGTCTTGGAGCTGATCACGAACAGCGTGCTCGCGGGGTCGAGCCCGGCGAGGTTGCGGGTGATGTCGGCCGGGTCGACGTTGGAGACGAACCTGGCCCGGACGCCCGCGTCGGCGTAGTCGCGCAGCGCCTCGTAGGCCATGGCCGGGCCGAGGTCGGAGCCGCCGATGCCGATGTTGACCACGGTCGTGATCGGCTGCCCCGTCGCGCCCCGCCACTCCCGCGAGCGGACCCGGTCGGCGAAGGCGCTCATCCTGTCGAGCACCGCGTGCACGTCGCCGGTCACGTCCTGGCCGTCGACGACGAGCCCCGCGGCGCGCGACATCCGCAGCGCCACGTGCAGCACCGCCCGGTCCTCGCTGACGTTGATGTGCTCGCCGCCGAACATGGCCTCGACGCGGTCGCGCAGCCCGGCCCGCTCGGCCAGCGCCACCAGCAGGTCGATGGTCTCGTCGGTCACCCGGTGCTTGGAGTAGTCGAGGAAGAGATCGGCGGCGGTCAGCGTCATCCGCCCGGCGCGGCCGGGGTCTTCGGCGAACAACTCCCGCAGGTGCCTGCCCGCCAGCTCCTCGTGGTGCTTGGCCAGAGCCGCCCACTCGTGGCTCTGGGTGATGTCGCCGCCCACGTCTTCCTCCTCGTACCGTCGAAAACCGATCACATGGTGTCGTAACCCCGTACCCGGGCGAGACGATTCCGCGCACGGCGGAGTGACTCTTTGCCTAGTGGGATTCGCGTCCCACTCCGTCGCCGCTCGACCCGGTGAGGAAGTCGAGGTCGGCTCCCCGGTCGGCCTGGGTGACGTGGTCGACGTAAAGGCGTTCCCAGCCGCGTACGGGTCTGGCCTGGCCGGTCATGACCGGCTCCCGGGCGGCCAGCTCGCCGTCGGGCAGGTCCACGTCGAGCCGGCGGGCGGCCACGTCGAGCACGATGGGGTCGCCGGTGCGCACCCTGGCCAGCGGCCCGCCCGCGGCGGCCTCCGGCGCGGTGTGCAGGACGACCGTGCCGTAGGCGGTGCCGCTCATCCGGGCGTCGCTGATCCGCACCATGTCGCGCACCCCCTTGGCCAGCAGCTTGGCGGGCAGCGGCAGGTTGCCGACCTCCGGCATGCCCGGGTAGCCCCTGGGCCCGCAGCCGCGCAGCACCAGCACGGACGTCTCGTCCACGTCCAGGTCGGGCGAGTCGAGCCGGGCGTACACGTCCTCGACGCTGTCGAAGACGACGGCCCTGCCGCGGTGCCGGAGCAGCTCGGGCGAGGCGGCGGCGGGTTTGATCACGGCGCCGTCGGGGGCGAGGTTTCCGCGCAGGACCGCGATGCCCGCGTCGGGCAGCAGCGGGTCGGCGCGCCGTCTGATGACCGTCTCGTCCCAGATGGCGGCGTCGGCGAGATGCTCGACCAGCGGCCTGCCGGTGACGGTCGGCGCGGCGGGGTCGAGCAGGTCCTCGACCTCCTTCAGGACGGCGAGCAGCCCGCCCGCCCTGAACAGGTCGTCCATCAGGTGGCGCCCGGCGGGCTGGAGGTCGGCCAGCAGCGGCACCCCGGCGCCCGTGCGGTCGAAGTCGTCCAGGGCGAGCCGGACGCCGAGGCGGCCGGCGATGGCCAGCAGGTGGACGACCGCGTTGGTGGAGCCGCCGATCGCGGCGAGGGTCACGATCGCGTTCAGGAACGAGCCCCGGGTCATCACGTCGCTCGGGCGGCGGCCCCGGCGCACCAGCTCGACGGCGAGCCCGCCGGTCTCGTGGGAGCGTTCGAGCAGCCTGCTGTCGGGGGCGGGGGTGCCGGCGGTGCCGGGGATGGTCATGCCGAGGGCCTCGGCCACGCAGGCCATGGTGGAGGCGGTGCCCATCGTGTTGCAGTGGCCGCGGCTGCGGATCATCGACGACTCCGACCGCAGGAACGCCTCGCGGGACAGGGTGCCGGCGCGCACCTCCTCGCTGAGCCGCCACACGTCGGTGCCGCAGCCGAGCGGGACGCCGCGGAAGTGGCCGGTCAGCATCGGGCCGCCCGGCAGCACGACCGCGGGCAGATCGACCGAGGCGGCGGCCATCAGCAGCGACGGGATCGTCTTGTCGCAGCCGCCGAGCAGCACCACGCCGTCGACGGGGTTGGCGCGCAGCATCTCCTCGGTGGCCATGGCGGCGAGGTTGCGCCAGAGCATCGCGGTGGGCCGGACGCTGGTCTCGCCCAGGGAGACGACGGGCAGGTTGAGCGGGACGCCGCCGGCCGCCCACACGCCCTGCTTGACGCTCTCGGCCACCTCGTTCAGGTGGGAGTTGCACGGGGTGAGGTCGGAGGCGGTGTTGGCGATCGCGATGTGCGGCCGGCCGCCGTCGAACGCCTCGTCCGGCAGGCCGCGGCGCATCCAGGCGCGGTGGATGTAGGAGTTCCTGTCGTTACCTGAGTACCAGCGCGCACTGCGGAGCCCCATGACCGGCACCATATCGCGACCTGTCCGGACATCCCTGGATCCCCATGGACGTCGCCTGGAGGCGCAGGGGCCGACGTCAGGCGCGGTCGGCCGATCCGCCGGCGGGCCGGAACGGCTCGCCGGCGTCACCCGGCGGTGTCCCGGCGGCGGGGTTTCCGGTGGGGACCTTCCCGGTGGCGAGCTTGCCCGCGGCGGGCTGCCCTGGGACGGGTTTGCCGGCGGTGAGCTTCTTGGCGATGAGGACGGTGGTGCCGGCGGAGCCGGTCGCGAAGACGGCGCCGTCGGTGAGCCGCCGGATCAGCCAGATCCCGCGGCCGCCGAGCTGCGAGGGCGCCGGCAGCTCGGACTCGTCGAGGAAGCGTGAGGGGATGCCGGGGCCGGAGTCTCTGACCTCGCAGAGCAGGGTGTCGCCCTCTCGCCACAGGCGCAGCCGGCCCTGCCCGCCTCCATGGGCCAGGACGTTGACCAGGCACTCGTTGACCGCCATGACGAAGTCTTCGAGCCGCTCGCCGGTCAGCCCCTGCTCGCGCGCGTGGTGCTGGGCAGCGGCGCGCGTGTCGGCCAGGCTGCTCTCCGCGAAGAACGTGACGAGCAACGATGGGGGGGCCGCATCACCAGAATCCGTGTTCACCCGCCCGCCTACCAGAACTGAATGGGCCTTTACGGCACAGCGCGCTCGCGCTCAGAAAGGTCCATCGCGATGCGTACGGCGGTGCCGTCCGGGCCGGTCGTAAGGGCGACCTTATCGGCCAGGCGGCGGATCAGCCAAATGCCCCAGCCGCCCAGCGAGGACGGCGGCGGCGGCCCGGTCCGGTCCAACTGGCGCGCGGGGATGCCGGGGCCGTGATCCTCGATCTCGCACAGCAGGGCGCCGTCCTGGCGCCACATGCGCAGCCGTCCGCGCCCGCCGCCGTGGGCGACCGCGTTGACCATCGCCTCGTTCACCACCAGTGCCAGGTCGATCACCCGCTCGGGCGGCATGCCCTGCGCCCGGGCCAGCCGCATCGCGGCGCCGCGGGCCCGCGGCACGCCCTTCCTGGTGAACGAGATGGTGAACGCCCGCTCCCGTGCTCCCCTGATCTCCATGACGCCTCGCTGCTCGACAGGTGCGGATCCTCTGCCCAGAAGAGGAGAACTAATCCGGTTGAGTCGCCAGTTTGGAGGAATCAGCTATGAATGGACCAAATCGACGCCTTCTGGCGTGCAGCGAACTACCTGTCGGTGGGACAGATCTACCTGCTCGACAACCCGCTGCTGACCGAGCCCCTGCGCCCGGAGCAGGTCAAACCGCGCCTGCTCGGCCACTGGGGCACCACCCCGGGACTGAACTTCTGCTTCGCCCACCTGAACCGGCTGATCAGCGAGCACGACCAGGACATGATCTACGTCGTCGGCCCCGGACACGGTGGCCCGGCGGCCGTGGCGCTCTCCTGGCTGGAGGGCTCCTATTCGGAGAAGTACCCGAACGTGTCGCAGGACGCGCAGGGCATGCGGCAGTTGTTCCGGCAGTTCTCCTTCCCCGGCGGCATCCCGAGCCATGTCGCGCCCGAGACACCCGGCTCCATCAACGAGGGCGGCGAGCTGGGCTACAGCCTCGCGCACGCGTTCGGCGCGGCCTTCGACAACCCCGACCTGATGGTGGCCTGCATCATCGGTGACGGGGAGGCGGAGACCGGCCCGCTGGCCGCCAGCTGGCACTCCAACAAGCTGCTCAACCGCCGCCGCGACGGCGTGGTGCTGCCCATCCTGCACCTCAACGGATACAAGATCGCCAATCCCACCATCCTGGCCAGGATCCCGATGGAGGAGCTGGTCAAACTCATGGAGGGGTACGGCTACCGCCCGCACCTCGTGGGCCCCGACCACGAGGAGATGGCGAGCACCCTCGACGAGGTCTACACCGAGATCGCCGAATACAAGGCGGGCGAGGCCGAGCGGATGCCGATGATCATCCTCCGGACCCCGAAGGGCTGGACGGGGCCGCGCGAGGTCGACGGGCTGCCCGTCGAGGGAACGTGGCGGTCCCACCAGGTGCCGCTCACCGACGTGCGGCACCGGCCGGACCGGCTGGCCCAGCTGGAGGAGTGGATGCGCTCCTACCGGCCGGAGGAGCTGTTCGACGCCGAGGGCCGGCCGGTGCCCGAGATCCTGCGCTCAGTGCCGGTGGGCCCGCTCAGGATGAGCGCCAACCCGCACGCCAACGGCGGCGAGCTGCTCCAGCCGCTGCGGCTGCCCGACTTCCGCAAGTACGCGGTGGAGGTGAAGTCGCCGGCCGCGCAGTCGACCGAGCCGACCCGGGTGTTGGGCGGGCTGCTGCGCGACGTCATCGCCGCCAACCCGTCCATCTTCCGGCTGATGGGGCCGGACGAGACCGCCTCCAACCGGCTCTCGGACGTCTTCGAGGTCACCGACCGGGCGTGGGACGCCGCCATCGAGCCGACCGACGAGCACCTGTCCCCCGGCGGGCAGGTCATGGAGGTGCTGAGCGAGCACCTGTGCCAGGGCTGGCTGGAGGGCTATCTGCTGACCGGGCGGCACGGCCTGTTCAACTGCTACGAGGCGTTCATCCACATCGTCGACTCGATGTTCAACCAGCACGCCAAGTGGCTGGAGATATCGCGGAAGATCCCGTGGCGGCTGCCGGTGGCCTCGCTCAACTACCTGCTGTCCTCGCACGTGTGGCGGCAGGACCACAACGGCTTCAGCCACCAGGACCCCGGCTTCCTGGACGTGGTGGTCAACAAGAAGGCCGAGGTCGTGCGGGTCTACCTGCCGCCGGACGCCAACACGCTGCTGTCGGTGGGAGACCACTGCCTGCGCTCGCGGAACTACGTGAACGTGATCGTCGCGGGCAAGCAGCCGGTGCTCGACCTGTTCACCATGGACGAGGCGATCGCCCACTGCACCCGGGGGCTGGGCATCCTGCCGTGGGCCTCGACCGACGCCGGGGACGAGCCGGACGTGGTCATGGCGTGCGCCGGTGACGTGCCGACGCTGGAGACCCTGGCCGCCACCGCGCTGCTGCGCGAACATCTGCCGCAGCTGAAGGTCCGCGTCGTCAACGTCGTCGACCTGATGCGGCTGCAGCCGCCGACGGAGCACCCGCACGGCATGTCGGACGCGGAGTTCGACGCGCTGTTCACCACCGACAGGCCGGTCGTCTTCAACTTCCACGGCTATCCGTCGCTGATCCACCAGCTCACCTACCGCCGCGCCGGGCACGCCAACCTGCACGTGCGCGGCTACAAGGAGGAGGGCACCACGACGACGCCGTTCGACATGGTCATGCTCAACGACATCGACCGCTACCACCTGGTCATGGACGTCATCGACCGGGTTCCCGGCCTCGGGAGCACCCAGGCCCACCTGCGCCAGCTGATGGTGGACTCCCGTCTGCGGGCGCGCGCCTACACCCGGGAGCACGGCGAGGACGTTCCGGAGATCAGCGGATGGACATGGCCGAACGCATTCTCGTCGTGAACACCGGCTCCTCCTCGATCAAGTACGAGCTGATCGACGTGGCGACCCGCGGCCGGCCGGCCCGGGGGCTGGTCGAGCGGATCGGGGAGGAGCGGGGACGGCTCACCCACCACTGCGGGGACGACCCGCCCTACGAGAGAGAGGAGCGTTTCCCGGGGCACGCGGAGGGCCTGGCCGCGGTGATGAAGGCGTTCGCCGACGTGGGGCCGGAGCTCGACCCCGTGGCGGTGGGACACCGGGTGGTGCACGGCGGGGTCCTGTTCCGGGAGGCGGTGCTGGTCGACGATGCCGTGATCGCCGCGATCGAGGAGCTGGCGCCGCTCGCGCCGCTGCACAACCCGGTGAACGTGATCGGGATCCGGGTGGCGCAGGACGCCTTTCCGGGGGTGCCGCAGGTGGCGGTGTTCGACACGGCCTTCCACCAGACGCTGCCGCCCGCGGCGTACACGTACGCGGTCCCCGAGGAATGGGGGGTGCGGCGGTTCGGGTTCCACGGCACGTCCTGCGCGTACGTGTCGGAGCGGGCGGCGGGCCTGCTGGGGCGTCCCCTCGACCGGACCGGCCTGATCGTGCTGCACCTGGGAAACGGCGCGAGCGCCACCGCGATCGCGGGCGGCCGGAGCGTGGACACCTCCATGGGGCTGACGCCTCTGGAGGGGCTCGTCATGGGCACCCGCTCGGGCGACGTCGACCCCGCCCTGCCCGGCTACCTGCAGCGGGTGACCGGGATGGACGCCGAGGCCGCCGAGGAGGCGCTGAGCCGCCGCGGCGGCCTGCTCGCGCTCGCCGGCAGCGGCGACATGCGGGAGGTACGGCGTCGCGCGGCCGCCGGCGACGAGCGGGCCCGGCTCGCGCTGGACGTCTACACGCGGCGGATCCGCAAGTACGTGGGCGCCTACTACGCGGTGCTCGGCCGGGTGGACGCGATCGTCTTCACCGGCGGCGTGGGCGAGCACGACCCCGCCACCCGCGCCGCCTCGATGACGGGGCTCGACCGGCTCGGCATCAGGCTGGACCCGGCGCTCAACGAGGCCGACTCGGCCGGCGAACGCGTCGTGTCGCATCCGGACTCCGAGGTGGCGGTGCTCGTCATCCCGACCGACGAGGAGTGGGAGATCGCCCGCCAGACACTGAGCCTGCTCTGAACAGGTGTGCCCGGCGTCCCTCGCGGGTCGCCGGGCCAACCCCACATCCTCACCAAAAACAAGGACATGAGGTGAAGTTGCATGACTACACCTGCATTGGGCCTAACATCTGTGCTTTGCCCGGAGATCTAGGTCCCTACATATCGGGCAGATCTCTCAAACTGCTAAAGTAGCCGCGAAATGCGTAAATCGGGTGGGTGGGATAGACGGTGGAGGTCGAGCAGACGGCGTTGCCCGGCATCGGGCTGCGTCACGAGTTCACTACGCGGTCAGGCCAGCGGATCGGTGTCATCTCACACCGGACCGGACGCCGGGATCTGGTCATCTACGACAGCGAAGATCCGGACCGGGTGTGCGACTCGGTCAAGCTCAACGACGAGGAGGCCGACGCGCTGGCCGAGCTGCTCGGCGCTCCGCGCATCGTGCAGCGCCTCAACGCCCTCCACGAGCAGGTGGAGGGTCTGGTGAGCCTGCAGGTTCCGATCCCGTCCGGCTCCCCGTACGTGGGACGTCCGATGGGCGTCGCGCGCGTGCGGACGCGCACCAGCGCCTCGATCGTGGCGGTGGTGCGCAGCGGGCAGGTCTTCGCCAGCCCCACCCCCGACTTCGTGTTCGCCGAGAACGACGTGGTCGTCGTGGTGGGCAGCGCCGACAGCACCTCCGAGGTGACCGACATCCTGGCGCACGGGTAGGGCCGCGGGTGCATCATACCGCCATCCTTTTCCTCGAATTCGGTGCCGTTCTTCTGGGGTTGGGCGTCTTGGGCGCGCTGGCGATGCGCGTCGGCATCTCGCCCATCCCCCTCTATCTGATCGCCGGTCTCGCCTTCGGCACCGGCGGAGTGCTCCCCCTGGCCACCAGTGAGGAGTTCATCTCCGTCGGCGCCGAGATCGGGGTCGTGCTGCTGCTCCTCACGCTGGGCCTGGAGTACAACGCCGACGAGCTCGTGGCGAGCCTCAAAGGGAACGCTCCCGCCGGCCTGGTCGACTTAGTGCTCAACGCCGCGCCCGGCGCGATCTGCGCGCTGCTGCTCGGCTGGGGCCCGGTCGCCGCCGTGGCGATGGCCGGCGTCACCTACGCCACCTCCTCCGGCATCACCGCCAAAGTGCTGTCCGATCTGGGATGGATCGGTAACCGCGAGACACCGACCGTGCTGTCGCTGCTGGTCTTCGAGGACCTGACGATGGCGGTCTACCTGCCGGTGCTGACCGCCATGCTGGCCGGCCTGAGCCTGGTCAGCGGGGCCATCACGGTGGGGATCGCGCTGGCCACGGTGACCGTGGTCCTGATCGTCGCGCTGCGCTTCGGCAAGTGGATCGAGGCGTTCGTGTCCAGCC
This sequence comes from Nonomuraea sp. NPDC048916, assembly GCF_040649575.1. NCBI lineage: Bacteria > Bacillati > Actinomycetota > Actinomycetes > Streptosporangiales > Streptosporangiaceae > Nonomuraea > Nonomuraea sp. NPDC048916. Next base: position 27,948 of record NZ_JBEZFS010000004.1, on the reverse strand, counting down.
CCAACAACGAGGTGCTGCTGCTGAAGATCGTCGGGCTGGCGCTGCTGGTGGCCGGGCTGGCGCAGCAGCTGCAGGTGTCGGCGGCCGTCGGCGCGTTCCTGGTCGGCATCGCGCTGTCCGGGCAGCTGGCCCACGACGCGCAGGCGCTGCTGGCGCCGCTGCGCGACCTGTTCGCCGCGGTGTTCTTCGTCTTCTTCGGCCTGCAGACCGATCCGACGAAGATGCTCCCGGTGGCCGGCCTGGCCGCGCTCCTGGCCCTGATCAGCATGATCACCAAGCTGCTGACGGGCGCGTACGCGGCCCGGCGGGCGGGCATCGCGACAGCCGGGCGGGCCCGGGCGGGCATCGCGCTCATCCCGCGCGGTGAGTTCAACATCGTCATCGCCGGCCTGGCCGTGGCCGCGGGCGTGCATCCCGACCTGGGACCGCTGGCCGCCACCTACGTCCTCATCCTGGCGGCGTTCGGACCGCTGGCGGCCAAGCTCGTGCAGCCGCTCATCACGGCCATCGCCAAGCGCGCCTGACCGGCTCTGACCGGGCCGGCTCCGCCGGTGGCCGGCCCGACAAGGCCGGTCACTCGAGCGAGGTGTCGCCCATCGACTCCAGGAGCAGGCGCAGCAGGCCGGCCAGCTGATCACGCGCGTCCGGATCGAGGGCGGCGAGCAGCCGGGCCTCGTTGGCCACGTGCAGCGCGACGAGCTCGTCGACGACGTCCAGGCCGCGCCCCGTCAGCCTGATCCGCACGGAGCGGCGGTCCTCGCTGTCGCGGACACGTTCGACCAGGCCCTTGGCCTCCATCCGGTCGATCCGGTTGGTGATCGCGCCCGAGGTCACCATGGCCGACTTGAGCAGCGCCCCGGCCGTCAGCTCGTACGGCGCGCCCGAGCGGCGCAGCGTGGCCAGCACGTCGAACTCGAAGGACTCCAGCCCGTGCTCGGCGAAGAACTCCTTCAGGGCGCGCCCGAAGAGGCTGGAGAGCCGGGAGACCCGCCCCACGATCCCCATCGGCCACACGTCGACGTCGGGCCGTTCCCGCTGCCACTGCGCGAGCACGGCGTCGACCGCGTCACCCATCGCCACTCCTCTTAGCCTAAAGAGTCTTAACGTTCACTGGCTTGACGTTCGCACATCCGAGCTGATTATCTCAACGTTGAGATTATCAATGAGGAGTGATCATTGTGGCCACCATCACGGCCCCGCGCGCCGTGCGGTCCCGTCGTCCGGCCGACCTGGCGCTCGCCGCCCTCGCCCCGGCGAGCTGGGGCACCACCTATGTCGTCACCACGACACTGCTGCCCGCCGACCGGCCGCTGCTGGCCGCGACCCTGCGGGCGCTGCCGGCGGGACTGGTGCTGGTGGCGGCCACGCGCCGGCTGCCCACCGGAGCGTGGTGGTGGAAGTCCGCCGTGCTCGGCCTGCTCAACTTCGGCGCCTTCTTCCCCCTGCTCTTCTTCGCCGCCTACCGCCTGCCCGGCGGGGTCGCGGCCACGATCGGCTCGGTGCAGCCGCTGATCGTGGCGACGCTGTCGCTGCTGGTCCTGCGGATCCGGCCGGGCCGGACCGTGCTCTACGCCGCCCTGGCCGGCAGCGGCGGCGTGGCCCTGCTGACCTTGACCGCGCGGGCCGCCCTGGACCCGCTCGGGATCGCGGCCATGCTCGCCGCGACGTCGTTGATGGCCACGGCCATCGTGCTGGCCAAGAAGTGGGGCCCGCCCGAGTCGCCACTGGTCATGACGGGCTGGCAGCTCACCGCCGGCGGGCTGGTGCTGGCCCCGCTCACCCTCGCCGTCGAGGGCGTGCCCGCCACCGTCACCACCGCGAACGTCCTCGGCTTCGCCTACCTGGGCATCGTCGGCACCGCCGTCGCGTACGCCTTCTGGTTCCGCGGCATCGACCGGCTGCCGCCCACCTCGCTCTCCCTGCTGGGCCTCACCAACCCGCTGGTCGCGACCCTGGCCGGATTCGTGATCCTCGGCCAGACCCTGACCGGCTGGCAGATCGCCGGGTTCCTCGTGGCGCTCGGCGCGCTCGTCGCCGGCCAGCTGGCGCCCCCGGCCCCCCGTCCGCGCCCCACCCCGTCGATCGAGAAGGAGTAGACGACCCTGCGCATCACCGTGTTCGGAGCGGCTGGAAACGTGGGCAGGCACACGGTGGCCGAAGCGCTGTCCTGTGGCCACGAGGTCACCGCCGTGGTCCGCGACCTGCCCGCCGGCGTCGTCGCCCGCGCCGGTGACGCCGCGGACACCGGGGACGTGGCCCGGCTCGGCGCCGGCCAGGACGTGGTCATCAGCGCCGTCCGCCTGGCGCCCGGCCGCGAAGGCGAGCTGGTGAGGGCCACCGGGGCGCTGCTGGCCGGGGTCGCCGGGACGGGTGCCCGGCCGTGCCCTGCCCGGACCGGCCCAACTGGTGAGCCCTGCACGCGCCGGGCGCCGGGCCGTGAAAGCCTGGTGAGAGGACTCTTACCGGAGGCGGACGTGAGCGACGAGTTCGACGTGATCGTGATCGGGGCCGGCCCGGCCGGCGAGAACGTGGTGGATCGGGCGGTGCGGGGCGGGCTCACCGCCGCGGTCGTGGAGCCGCGGCTGGCCGGCGGCGAATGCTCCTACTGGGCGTGCGTCCCCAGCAAGGCGCTGCTGCGCCCGGTGGACCTGGCCGCCGAGGTCGCGCGGGTGCCCGGCCTGTCACTCGGGCCCGTCGACGCGGGCAAGGTGCTGGCCCACCGAGACGAGGCGGTCTCCCACTACGACGACGCCGGCCAGGTCAGGTGGATCGAGGACGTGCCCGCCGAGTTCGTGCGCGGGCGCGGGCGGCTCGACGGCGCGAGGCGGGTCCGGGTGAGCGCGCCGGACGGTTCCGAACGGGTGCTGACCGCCCGCCACGCCGTGGTCCTGGCGACGGGCAGCACCGCCGCGGTCCCGCCGGTGCCGGGGCTGCTGGAGGCGGCCCCGTGGACGAGTCACGAGGTCACCGCGGCCACGTCGGTGCCCGAGCGGCTGGCCGTCATCGGCGGCGGCGTGGTGGCCTGCGAGATGGCCCAGGCCATGCACGGCCTCGGCGCGCGGCAGACGACCCTGCTGGTGCGCGGCGACAGGCTGCTGCCCAGGATGGAGCCGTTCGCCGGCGAGCTGCTCGCCGAGTCGTTCGCCGACTCCGGCATCGACGTGCGGATGCGCACCAGCGCGGTCCGGGTGGAGCGGCCGGAGCCGGGCGGCAAGGTGACCGTGCACCTGCCGGAGGGCCCGCCGCTCGAGGCCGACGAGCTGCTGGTGGCCACCGGCCGCACCCCCGCCACGGCCCACCTCGGGCTCGAGACCGTCGGCCTGCCCGGTCAGGGCACGGTCGAGGTGGACGACAGCATGCGGGCGACCGGGGTCGAGGACGGCTGGCTCTACGCGGTCGGCGACGTCAACGGCCGCGCGCTGCTGACGCACATGGGCAAGTACCAGGCCCGGGTCTGCGGCGACGTCATCGCCGCGCGGGCCAGGGGCCGTCGTGACGACCTGCCCGCGATGCGCGCCTCGGCCTCCGCGTACGGGCCCCCGCAGGTGGTCTTCACCGACCCGCAGATCTGCGCGGTGGGCCGCACCGAGGCGGCGGCCCGCGCGGCGGGCTTCCCGGTGCGCGTGGCGGAGTACGACCTGAGCTCGGTCACCGGGGCCTACCTGCTCGGCGACGGCTATCGGGGGCGGGCCAAGATGGTGGTCGACGAGGAGCGGCGGGTGCCGCTCGGGATGACGTTCGCCGGGCCGGGCACGGCCGAGCTGTTGCACTCGGCGACGATCGCGGTGACCGGTGAGGTGCCGCTGGACCGGCTCTGGCACGCGGTGCCGTCGTTCCCGACGGTCAGCGAGGTGTGGCTGCGGCTGCTGGAGGCGTACGGGCTCTGAGACGGGCCTGTGGAACGGGCCTCTGGGACGGGCTCAGACGGGTTCCGGAACGGCAGGGGTCAGTTCCGGCGGCTCTCGGCGATCCGCCGGCCGGCGAACACCAGCAGGGCGAGCACGGCGAGCACGATCACCACGTTGGTGACGCCGCCCACGTAGGTCCGCACCAGCGGCCACTGCTCGCCGAGCAGATAGCCGGCCAGTACGAGCACGGTGTTCCAGATGAGGCTGCCCAGGGCGGTGAGCAGGGAGAAGGCGGCCGGCGACATGCGCTGCAGGCCGGCCGGGACCGAGATCACGCTGCGGAAGACCGGGACCATGCGGCCCAGGAAGACGGTCCGGTGGCCGTGGCGGGCGAACCAGTCCTCGGCCTTCTCCACGTCGTCCGGCTTGAGCAGCGGGATCTTGGCGGCCAGGGCGAGGGTACGCCGTCAATGCCGAGTCCCGGGGGTCTCGCGGCGGCCGAAGGAGATCCCCTAACCGGCAGGAATGGTTGTATGCACCCGCGGGCGGGCGGTACCGGTGGTGACTTTTCCGTCCATCGCCGGGATTAGCCCAGATGCTCGCTGACCGGGGGATAATGCCGGTTGTGAGCCGATAGGTTGGCCCGGACGCCGGGAAGCTGGGTCGGTGGTTCGTCGACCTCGGGAGGGCCCCATGCGTGCCAGCGACCTCGTCACCGAGTTTCCCACCGTCGCGCTCGACACCCCGGTCGGCGAGGCCGCCCGCCTGCTGGCCGAGCAGGACCTGCCCGGCCTGATCGTGGTGGACGAGCGCGGCCGGCCGCTGAGCATCCTGCCGGGCACCCAGGTGCTGCGGCTGGCGCTCCCCACCTACTGCATCGACGATCCCGCGCTGGCCCGCGTGATCGACGAGGCGCACGCCGACGTGTTCCTGCGGTCCCTGGCCGGCCGCACCGTGCGCGAGGCGCTGCCGGACAAGCCCCGCGAGCTGCCCGTGACCGGTCCCGACGCCACCGTGCTGGAGCTCGCGACGCTGATGGCGCGCACCCACAGCCCTCTGGTGGCCGTGGTGGACGGCGGCGCGCTGCGCGGCGCGGTGACGCTGCAGGCACTGGTGAACCGCCTGATCGGGCAGTGACGCGGCTCACCTGCCTGGCAGACAAGGTAGATCATATGCCGTCAATGCGACATGCCTGTTACGGTAGGCCACGATGCGCCGGGAAGCCGGCCGGCAACGTCGATGTCGCGTGGGGACTTCGGAGGCGTTTCGTGACCCCCCTTGTCAGTGCTGAAGCCGTGTGACGGCTTGTCTGGAACATCTCTCCGCGTGAGGTCGTCTCTCATCCTCTCCCGGTTCCACCATCCCACCCAGGTCATCGTGACCGGGTTCGGCGCCGCCGTGCTCGTGGGCACGCTGCTGCTGGCGCTGCCCGCGGCCACCACGACCGGCGAGTCGGCGGGCTGGCTGACCGCGCTGTTCACCGCCACCTCCGCCGTGTGCGTGACCGGCCTGGTGCTCGTGGACACCGAGTCACACTGGTCGGTCTTCGGCGAGGTCGTCATCGCCGGGCTCTTCCAGGCCGGCGGCCTCGGCATCATGACGCTGGCCACGCTCTTCGCCGTGCTGGTCGCGGGCCGGCTCGGCCTGCGCGCCCGGCTCGCCGCGCAGGCCGAGACGCGCACGCTGAGCATGTCGGACGTGCGCCAGGTGCTGCGCAAGGTGCTCGTGTTCAGCCTGGTGTGCGAGAGCGTGACCGCGGTGGTGCTCACCATCCGGTTCATGACGGGCTACGGCGAGCCGTTCGGCCGCGCCGCCTACCTCGGGGCGTTCCACGCGGTGTCGGCGTTCAACAACGCCGGGTTCGCCCTGTGGCCCGACAGCCTGACGCGGTTCGTCGCCGACCCGTGGATCTGCCTGACGATCGCGGCGGCCGTGATCGTCGGCGGCCTCGGTTTCCCCGTGATGTTCGAGCTGGCCAGGTCCTGGCGGCGGCCCAGCCGCTGGTCGGTGCTGACCCGGATCACGGTGACCGTCACCGTGATCCTGCTCGCCGCGGGCACGCTGGTCTTCCTCGGCGCCGAGTGGCACAACCCCAGGACACTCGGGCCGCTCGACGACGGCGACCGGCTGCTCGCCTCCTTCTTCGCCGCCGTCATGCCCCGTACGGCCGGCTTCAACAGCCTGGACATCACCGCGATGACCCCGCCCAGCTGGCTCGCCACGGACGTGCTGATGTTCATCGGTGGCGGCAGCGCGGGCTCCGCCGGCGGGATCAAGGTGACCACGTTCGGGCTGCTGGCGTTCGTCATCTGGGCGGAGCTGCGCGGCGAGAACCGCGTGAACGTCGGCCACCGCCGCGTCCCCGAGTCGGCCCAGCGCCAGGCGCTGTCGATAGCCGCGATCAGCGTCGTCCTGGTGGCCGTCTCGACCTACGTGCTGCTCGTGCTGACGCCGCACAGCCTGGACAAGGTGCTGTTCGAGGTGATCGCGGCGTTCAGCACGGCGGGCCTGTCCACCGGCGTCACCGCCGACCTGTCGCCGGCCGGGCACGCCCTGCTGCTGTTGCTCATGTTCGTGGGCCGGATCGGCCCGCTCACGCTCGGCTCCGCGCTGGCGCTGAAGGAGCGCCAGCGCCGCTACGAACTACCCGAGGAGCGGATCACCGTTGGTTGACAAGAGAAGCGACCCGGTCGTGGTGATCGGGCTGGGCCGGTTCGGCACCTCGCTGGCGCTGGAGCTCGCCCGGCACGGCACCGAGGTGCTGGCCATCGACCAGCGTCCCAAGGTGGTGCAGTCGCTGGCGGGGCAGATCACGCAGATCGCCGTCGCCGACGCCACCGACATGGAGGTGCTGCGCCAGCTCGGCGTGCCCGACTTCTACCGCGCGGTCGTGGCCATCGGCGGCGATCTGGAGGCCAGCATCCTCACCGCGTCGCTGCTGGTGGAGCTGGAGATCGACGACATCTGGGCCAAGGCGGTCAGTAAGCAGCACGGCCGCATCCTCAGCCGGATCGGCGCCCATCACGTGGTGCTCCCCGAGCACGACATGGGCGAGCGGGTGGCGCACCTGGTGAGCGGGCGGATGCTCGACTACATGCAGGTCGACGCCGACTTCGCGCTGGCCAAGACCCGGCCGCCGAAGGAGTACGTGGGCGCCCCGCTGGGGCGGTCCAACCTGCGCCGCAAGCACGGCATCACCGTCGTCGCGGTCAAGAGCCCCGACGAGGAGTTCACCTACGCCACCGCCGAGACGGAGCTGACGTACAACGACATCATCCTCATCTCCGGCCGCACCGAGGATGTTGAGCGCTTCGCCGAGCTGTAGGGCGATCCGCGCCGGCATGGGGAAAGAAATCTGACCGGGGATGGTTGGGCTGCTCTGAGGCGGGAAGGGCAGGCAATTCATGTACGTCGACCGTGAGGAGGAGCCGCAGTGCTCACCCTGACCGCCAACGCAGCGCAGGCCATCCGTGACCTGACCGCGTCCGCTCCTGAGCCAGATCAGGGCGGAATCCGCATCTCGTCGCAGGGAGAGGGCTCGGGTTCGCTCACCCTTTCGCTGGCGACCCAGCCGGAGCCCTCCGACGAAGTGGTCGAGGCCGAGGGCGCCCGCGTCTACCTCGATCCGGTGGCCGCCACAGTCCTTGAGGACAAGTCCCTGGACGCCGGCGCCGACGACAAGGGGGCCGTGTCCTTCCTGGTGACCGACCAGAACGTCTGACCGCCGATCGCAGGCCCGGTGCGGCGGGGGGCCGTGCCGGGCCCGCGGCGATCAACCGTCCGAGAGCAGCTTGCGCAGGTAGCGCAACTGCTCCTCACGCTGGAATCCCGCACCGCCCTCGTGTCCGTTCCACGGCCAGACCGTGATCTCCTTCGGTCCCCGCCAATGGTTGTAGGCGCCGAAGACCGTGGACGGCGGGCACACGTCGTCCATCAGCGCCACCGAGTACAGCGCGGGCACCTGGCCGCGGGCGGCGAAGTTGAGCCCGTCGAAGTAGGCCAGCGTCCTGAACACCTGCTCGGCGGCGTCCCTGCGCGACGCCAGGAAACGCACGATCTCCTGGTACGGGTCGCGGTCGGTGATCTCGACGGCCCGGCGGAAGTCGGTCAGGAACGGCACGTCGACGAGCGCCGCCTTGACCGAGGGATGCAGCGCGGCCGCCGCCTGGGCGATGCCGCCGCCCTGGCTGCCGCCCGACACCACGATGCGCGCGGCGTCGACGGCCGGATGGGCGGCGGCCGTGTCGATCGCCCGGATCGCGTCGGTGAACACCCGCCGGTAGTAGTAGGTCTCCGGGTCGAGGATGCCCCGGGTCATCATGCCGGGCGCCTGGGCGTGGTCGCCGCCGTGCGGGTCGCCGGTCACGCCGGGGTGCTGCGGGCTGGCCCCGCCGTGTCCCCTGGTCTCCATGACGAACACGGCGTGACCCGCGGCCGGCCAGATCAGGTGGTCGTGTGGGAAGCCGCGGCCGCCGCTGTAGCCGATGTAGTGCATGACGCAGGGCACGGGCCCGTCCGCGCCGCCCGGCGTCAGGAACCAGCCGTTGACGCGGTGCCCGCCCCACCCGGCGAACGACACGTCGTACACCTCGACGGCGGTCAGCGGCACGTCGTACCGGGTGAACTCGGCCGCCAGGTCGAACTCGCGAGCCTCGGCGAGCGTGCGCGACCAGAAGGCATCGAAGTCGGCGGGTTCGTCCCGGTCGGGACGGTAGGAACGGAGCCGCTCAATCGGCAGGTCGAAAAGCGCCACGACAATCTCCAGCAGATAGACGAATGGTGATATTTCATCGCACGTGCCGGTGTAGGCGCTATCCCGGTCCCCGCGGCGGGGCAGCGCGCCGACCCGATGCCGCCCCTCGGAGGGAGGTTTTGCACTAGTTTCGCCGTGTGCGTGTTCTCGCCCGGTGGACCGTCCGGCTGCTGACCGGGCTCGGGGTGCTGGCGCTGGCGCCGGTCCTGGGCCTGGCGACGCTGGCCGGGACGGCGATGCTCGGCGCCGGGCCGGACGTCTTCACCGCGACCGGGCTGGCGGTCTTCGGCGCGGTGTTCTTCGTCGGCCTGCTGCGTTGCGTGCCGAGGCCGTCCGTCTCCTGGGGGCGGTGGACGCGGGCGGTGGCGGTCCTGGCCGTGGAGGCCGTGGTCGTCTGGCAGGTCACGGCCGCCCTCACGCTCCCTCCGCCTCTGGAGGCGCCCCCGCCGCCGGTGGCCGGGCAGCGGGAGTGGCGGCTGGAGACGGGCTCCCGGCTGGCGTACGCGCGGGTGGCGCCCAAGCGGGTGACGCGGGCGGAGCCGGTCGTGTTCCTGCACGGCGGGCCCGGGCGGGCCGACCTCGCCGGCGACTCGGCGTTCTACGGCAGGCTCGCCGACGACGGCTACCAGGTGTACGTCTACGACCAGCTCGGAGCCGGCCGGTCGGCGCGGCTGGCCGACCCGCGAGAGTACGGCCTCGGCCGCGACACCGCCGACCTGGAGGCGGTACGCCAGGCCGTCGGCGCCGAGCGGCTCATCCTGATCGGCCACGGCCACGGGGCCCGGCTCGCGGCCGCCTACCTCGCCGCGCACCCGGACCGGGTGGCCAGGGTGGTCTTCGCCGATCCCGCGAGCCTCGACTCCCCCGCCGGCGACCGGGCCGCCGCGCTGCTGGGCCCGGCCGGGTCCGGCGCGAGGCTGCCCTCGACCCGCATGCTCGCCGTCTACACACTGCTGCGCGCCGACCCCGCCGCCGCGCACGCCTTCGCCGGGGACCGCGAGCTTGACGCCTGGCTCCCCCGGCCCGCCGAGCCGCCATGCGGCGCCATCCCACCCTCGACCGCGACCCCGGCACCGTCCTCCGCCTCGCCCTCGGCCCCGACCTCGGCCCCGATCCGGACGCCGGCCTCGGCGCCGTCATCGGCGGCGCTCAGCGGGCTGGGGGGTTATGCGCACCTCGCCGCGCGGCCCCTGCCCCGGAGCGTGCGGCCGGGCCTCGCCGGGCTGTCCGTGCCCGCCCTGGTCGTCAAGGGCGACTGCGACGAGCAGAGCTGGTCGTCGGCCGTCGACTACCGCGCGGCGCTGCCCGGCTCACGGTTGGTCCACCTGGACGGCTCCGGCCGGGGCCGGCCGTACCTGAACGTCCTGCGGGCGTTCCTGACGGGCAAGCCGGTGCGGGCCTACACCGCCGGCACCCCGCCGCCCGGCTATCGCGGCCCGCGCTGACCCGGCCGACCGGGAGCCCGGCTCAGCCGGCGGTGGCGATCTTCTCCTGGAAGGCGCGCAGTGCGGCGGCGCCGACGGCCTTGTCCTGGTCGCCGTTGCCCCCGCTGACGCCCACCGCGCCCACCACCTGCCCCTCGTGCACGATCGGGAAGCCGCCCACGAAGACGGCGAACCTGCCGGGGTGCATGTGGCTGATGCCGAAGGCCTCGTTCCCCGGGAGCGCGGGCCCGTCCGGGGGCTCGTTGAAGCGGTGCGTCGCACGCTGGTGGCCGGCCGCCGTGAACGCCTTGGCGATCGCGATCTCCACTCCGGTCAGGCGGGCGCCGGTCATCCTGTGCAGCGCGATCGGATGGGCCCCGTCGTCGGCGACGCAGATGGTCTGCAGCACGCCGATCCGCCGGGCCTCCTGCTCGGCCGCTTCGAGCATCACGAGGGCGTCTTCGAGCGTCAACCGGTGTACGAGATGCATGATCCCTCCAAAGAACGGCAAGCGAGTGCGCCCGGTTTGGGCCGCATGGCTCTAGACCACATAGCCCGAAAAAGTCGGCTATTGCGCTAGAAATCGGGAGAAAGCAAACTGTGGAGAACTCCTTCCCGCTGCGAGACGGGACCGTCTACACCCCGTCAGTCTCCGAGCGACCCTGACCTCGATCAATGGACAGAATGCCGAACCAGCGGGACAGGATTTGGGCACATGGCACATCAGCAGCACAACGGCTATGGCATCGACTGCAACGGACGAATCCCCCTGCGGGCGCTCCTGGCGGAGCCCCTGCTGCGGGGCAGACTGATCGGGGGTGAGGCGGGGCTGGACCGGGCCGCCTCCTGGTGCCTGCCGTTATCCGAGCTGGGGGCGCACGACGATCTCTCGGGCGTGGCCGTGCACCTGCCGGCGTCGGCCCTGGCCTCCCCCGAGGAGGCCCGCCGCCTGGTCTCGGCCCTCGGCAGGCGCGACGCGGCGGCCCTGCTCGCCTGGCCGTCGCCGGAGGAGCCGGAGCCCGCACTGGAGGCCGCCGCCGGCGCCGCGGACGAGGCCAAGATGCCGCTGCTGCTCCTCGGCGCGACGGCCGACTACCGGGCCGTCGGCCGGCTCGTCGGCCAGAAGGCCCTCGCCCAGGCCACCCACGTGCTGGAGTACAGCACCCGGGTGCACCGGGCGCTGGCCGAGGTGCTCGCCCGCGGTTCCGGGATCCCCGCCATGGCGAGGGCCATCTCGGGGCTGTCGCGCGGACCGGTGATCGTGCTGGACGCCGACGGCGAGACACAGGCGTACGCCGGGTTCGACTCCCCCGACCTCGACCCGGGCGAGATCGCCGAGCTGCTGGCGGAGCGGCTGCCGGAGCTGCGCGCCGACGGCACCGCCGCCGACGTGGCCGAGCTGGACCTGCCGCCGCGCCCGACGCGGGTGCTGATCGCGCCCATCGTGGTCGGCGGCGACCTGTACGGCAGGCTGGTGCTGGTCGAGCCCTGCTCGCCGCCCGACGAGCACGACCTGGCCCAGCACCGGGTGGTGGCCGAGCACGGGGCGACGCTGACCGGCTCGGAGATGCTGCGGCAGCGGTCGGTCCGGGCGGCCGAGGAGCGGGCCCGGGGTGACTTCGTCGAGTCGCTGGTGCACGGGCGGTTCGCCGATCCGCACGCGCTGGCGGCCCGCGCCCGCCACCACGGGTTCGACGTCACCGGCCGCTACGCCGTGCACACCGTGACGGCCGCCGCGCTGGTCCCGACGGGACGGCGCGACCAGCGGCGGGCGGCGACCGTGACGCGCGTCGCGCAGGGCGTCGAGCCGTCGGGCAACCGGTGGACGCTGGCGGCGGCGGTCGGCAACTTCATCGTCGTCGTCAGGCAGGTGCCGGAGGGCGACCCGCTGGAGGAGCAGCGGGCGGTCACCCACTTCGCGCAGCAGCTGCACCGCACGCTCGCCCCGCACCTCGGCGGCGACCTGCGGATCACCTCGGGCCGCCCCGGTGAGGGCGCGGCGGGGGTGGCGACCAGCTACTACGAGGCGCGGGTGGCGATGGGCCTGGCCAGGCACGCCGGGTCGGCGCCGGTGTGCGGCTACGACGACCTGCGCATCTACGCCGCGCTCAAGGACGTGGCCGCCAGCCCGGAGGGGCAGGCGTTCGCGCGGGAGATCCTGGAGTCGCTGCGCCGCGTGCACAGCCAGACCGGCGACCTGGAGCAGGTGGTGATCGCCTACATCAAGTCGGCGGGCAACCTGAACGCCGCGGCCCGCACGCTCAAGCTGCACCGCAACACGATGCTGTACAAACTGGACCGGGCCTCGCGGGCGCTGCGCATGGACATCAGGTCGGCCGACGCCCAGTTCATGGTCTGGCTCGCGCACCACATCGACACCCTGGCCGCGGTCACGGGCGCCCTCACCGACGAGCTCTCCCCGCCCGCCGAGGACCTCCTCGTCCCCTGACGCGGGCGGGGTGTGGGGGGCGGCGGGTCAGCCCGTCACGCCGGTCTGGCGGCGGCGGGGGCGGTCGTCGGTGGCGTCCGGGGGAAGGCGGACGAGGATCTCGCCGTCCACCTCCCGGACCGCGTACACCCGGATGGGACGGGTGGCCGGGGGCTGGATGGGCTCGCCCGACTCGTAGTCGAACACGCTGCCGTGGCAGGAGCAGAGCAGTCCGTCCTCGGTGGCGTGGCCGGAGGAGAGCAGGCAGTCGAGGTGGGTGCAGTAGTTGGACATGGCGTGGACGCGCCCGTCCCAGCGCGCCACCGCGATCTCCACCTCCCCCACGTAGAAACGCCGCACGATCCCGTCGGGCACCTGCCCCGACCGGGCCACCCGCTGGTAGTCGTCCCGCTGGTCCATGGTCGTCCTCCTCTCACAGCATGTCGGTCAGGTCGGCGTCCTCGTCGGCGAGGACCCGCGGGTCGGGCGTGACGCGGGCGGCGATGAGCTGCCTGGCGACGGCCACCTCGCCGCCCCGTTCCATGCCGAAGGCGGCTTCGAGCCGGCCCTCGCGCAGGTAGAAGGCGGCGAAGTCGAGCTCGTCGAGCGAGCCGCGCACCACGATCTCGTCCCAGCGGTCGGCGTGGCCGGCGTACTGCAGGTTGCGGTCGAACTGGTCGGACCAGAACCAGTGCGGCGCGGTGTAGGGCGTGGCCCGGCCGAGCAGGTTCTTGGCCGCCGCCATGCCGTGCGCGCTCGCGTGGTCGAAGTGCTCCACCCTGACGTGCCTGCCGTACAGGGGGTGGTAGTGCCTGGCCACGTCGCCCGCCGCATAGACGCCCTCGACGCTGGTGCGGCAGTGCTCGTCCACCAGCACGCCGTCGTCGAGCGCGAACCCGTCGAGCGCCTCGGTGTTGGGCACCATCCCGGCGCCGACGACGACCACGTCACCCTCGGCCGTCTCGCCCGTGCCGGTGGTGACGACCGCGCCCTGGCCGGTCTCGGCGTAGCCGGTGACCGTCACCCCGGTGCGCAGGTCCACACCGGAGGCGCGCTGGAGGGCGGCGCACGCCCGCCCGATCTCGTCGCCGAGGATCCGCTGCAGGGGGTTGGGCAGGCATTCGAGCACGGTCACCTCGGCGCCCCTGGCGAGGGCGGTGGAGGCCACCTCCGACCCGACGAACCCGGCGCCCACCACGATCACGCGGGCGCCGGGCTTCAGGTCGTCGCGGAGCCGGTCTGCGTCGGCCACCGTCCGCAGGTACCTGACCCGCTCCCCTTCGAGGCCGGGGAGCCTGCGCGGCCTGCCGCCGGTCGCGATGAGCAGCGCGTCGGCGGTCAGCGTCGCGCCGCCGGCCAGCCGCACCTCGGGTCCCCGTACGGACTCGGCGCGGACGCCGAGCCGCAGCTCCACGTCGTTGGCCGCGCACCAGCCGGGGTCGAGCAGGGTCAGCTCGCCGGGTTCGGCCTCCCCGGCCAGGTACTCCTTGGACAGCGGCGGCCGCTGGTAGGGCGGGACGTGCTCCTCGCCGATGAGCAGCACGCTTCCGTCGTAGCCGCGGCGGCGCAGCGTCCTGATGGCGACGGCGGCGCTCTGGCCGCCGCCCACCACGATCAGCGACCGGATCACCGGGCCTCCTCGGCGACTCTCGGCCGGGGGTCGACGTAGACCGCGCCGTCCTCGACCCGCACCTGGTAGACGGGCTGGCACGGCTCCTGCCCGTCGGCCCTGCCGGTGGCCGGGTCGAACGACCACTGGTGGCCGGGGCAGATGATCCGGCCGTTCAGCACGGTGCCCCGGGTCAGCGAGCGCTGCTTGTGCACGCATACGTCCCGCAGGGCGTAGACGGTCTCACCGATGAGGAACAGGCCGATCTGCTGGTCGCCGACGGACACCAGCTTCCGCCGGCGCCTGGCCAGCTCCTTCACCGAGGCGACCTCGACCCAGGTCATGAATTCTTCACGTAGTAGTCGTACAGGCCCTGGGTGTAGGAGTAGCGCATCTCCGCGCCCCACCGGCACATCTTCAGGCAGCGCTGCTGCAGCTCGGGGGTGTCGGCGTGGTCGAGCACGATCTGGTAGCCGCGCTCGCCGTGCACCTCGTCGGAGGTGATGTGCAGGTCGAAGAACTCGATCTCGTCCTCGGTGAACCCGTACACCTCGCGCAGCGGCACGATCTGCTTGCGGTAGATGCTCGGCACCTGCGACTCCAGCCCGACCACGAGGGCGGCCGTGGCGACCACGAAGTGCTCGCGCATGGAGACCGCGTAGCACCACGACTGCAGGCCGCGGGTGACCGGGTTCATGTTGTCCGGGTCCTCGACCCGTTCCCGGGTGGTGCCGCACGCCTCGGCGAACTTGATCAGCAGGTCGGTGTGCCGGATGTCGGCCAGTTCCTCCTCGTACATGTTCTGCAGCGTGAAGTCCTTGGCGCCCGTGTACTGGTCGGGGGTGTTGGCGTAGACGTAGGCGAGGTAGTCGGCGAACGGGCCCACGTAGTGGTAGTGGTTCTCGGCCCAGCGGGCGAAGTGCTCCCGCTTGAGCTTGCCGTCGGCCCACGCCTGGCTGAAGTTGGCGTTGGCGGCCTGGCGGCCCTTGATGGCGTCCTGCAGTGCCTGGCGGAACTCATCCTTTGACAGCAGCATGTCCGGGCTCCTATTCCGGGGGCGAAAGGTAAACGGTCTTCTCGCAGGTGTAGAAGTGGGTCAGCGCGGGGCCGGCCTGTTCCTTGAGCGGCTGCTCGATGCCGCCGAACGGGGCGTTCATCGCCATGCCGGTAGTCGGCTGGTTGATCTTCACCAGGCCGGTGCGGCTCTTCCTGGCGAAGGCCAGCGCCCGGCCCAGGTCGCGGGTGACGATCGCGGAGGCGAGCCCGTAGTCGGAGTCGTTGGCCAGGGCGAGCGCCTGCTCGAAGTCGCCGGCCCGCTGGAAGGCCAGCACCGGGCCGAAGATCTCCTCGCGGGCGAGGCGCATGCCGGGCTCCACTCCGGTGAAGACGGCCGGGGTGACGAAGTAGCCCTTGCCCGGCAGGCGTTGCCCGCCGGTGACCAGCTCGGCGCCCTCCTCCTGGCCGATCCGCACGTAGTCGAGGGTCTTGTCCAGCTGGAAGGCGGCGGCGAGCGGGCCGAGCTCGAGGTCCTGGGTGAGCTTGACGACCCGTTCCAGCAGCGCGTCGTGCACCTCGGGCAGCGCGATGACCCTGCTGGTGCCCGTGCACGCCTGGCCGCTGAGGCCGAAGGCGCCCTTCACGATGATGCGCGCGGCCCGGTCCAGGTCGGCGTCGGGCAGCACCACGACGGGGTTCTTGCCGCCCATCTCCAGCTGGACGCGGCGCGGCGGCGCGGCCGCGGCGTGGATGGCGCGGCCGGTGGCGGTGGAACCGGTGAAGGTGACGGCGCCGATCCGCCGCTCGGCGGCGACCGCCGCGCCGGCCTCGGCCCCGCCGTGCACCAGGGCCACCGCCCCGGCCGGCAGCCCGGCCTCCAGCAGGGCCTCGACCAGCCGCTGGGCCAGCAGCGGGGTGATCGGCGACGGCTTGAACACGACGCCGTTGCCGGCGGCGAGGGCCGGGCCGAGCTTGCGCGAGGGGATGTTCAGCGGGAAGTTCCACGGGGTGATCGCGCCGACCACGCCGACCGGCTCGTGCCAGGTGTAGACGAGGCCGCCGTCGTCGGCGGGGTGCACGGCGCCGGCGACGCGGTGCGCCTCGGCGGCGTAGTAGCGCAGGTTGAGCGGGGTTCGCGAGGTCTCGGCCGCGGCCTCGGCGGGGCTCTTGCCCTCCTCCCTGGTGAGCTCGGCGGCCAGCTCGGCGCGGCGCGCCTCCAGCAGGCCGGCGGCGTCGCCGAGCACCCGCGCCCGGCGGTCGGGCGTGGCGGCCGCCCATTCCGCGGCCCCCTCGGCGACCGCCTCGGCCGCTTCCCGGACGTCGGCCGGCGCCGACTCGGGGAACTCGCCGACGAGGTCGTCGGGGTCCGCCGGATTCTCGCGGGTGAAGGTCGCCCCGCTCCGGGCGGGCACCCACTGCCCGCCGATCAGGTTGAGCCCGCGATGCATGCCCACGCCCGTTCCTCCTTCGCCCCTCGGTACGGCACCGCCGCGGTTCCGGGCTCCGACCGGAGGCGGCGTGGCCTTTCCCCGCACCGAACTCAGTGTTGGCGCGGCACCCTCACCGTCGATATGGGATAAGTGCCGCACCTAAGGCGAAAAACATGGGCGTCCTGCACATTTCTGGAACGTTGGCCGCGAACGCCACACCACTGGCAAGCTGCACAAACGATCATGTGCCTAATGTGCAGTTTCCTCATTGTCCATGCTGAGGACACCGAGCAGATTCTGTGCATCTACTTACTGCCAGGTACGCGATGCCGTACCGAAAGGGAGGTGCCTTGACTTCCTCCCCACGGATGAATCCGGGGGATTCCACCCCTCACGGGCTGGATCTTCCTGCTTCACCGGCGACCGCCCGCGCACACCCGAGGGTGTGCGACCGGTCTTACGTGCCCTCCACAGGCTTCACATCCCGCCAGTCGGCGGTAGGCCCGGACAGGCCGGTTTGG
Organism: Nonomuraea sp. NPDC048916; assembly: GCF_040649575.1. Lineage (NCBI taxonomy): Bacteria > Bacillati > Actinomycetota > Actinomycetes > Streptosporangiales > Streptosporangiaceae > Nonomuraea > Nonomuraea sp. NPDC048916. Next base: position 10,939 of record NZ_JBEZFS010000004.1, on the reverse strand, counting down.
TTCTCACCAGCCCGTCCGAACACCAGGACGATATCAAGAGGGAGAGTCCTGTGACGCGGAAACCGTACGATCAGCGCACCACGCGGGCCTTGGAGGCCCTCCCGAGCTCCCCGCCCCTCCCCTGGCTGAAGCCCGGGGTCGCCGGGGAAGGATGGGGAGGGACAGGATGAACCTGGGCACCGCTCACTGGATCTATCTGGCCGGAATCGTCGTGATCATCGCCGTCATGATCATGCGGAAGAACATCGTCATCCCCGCGGTGGCGGCCACGTTCCTCACGGCCTGGGCGTTCACCGGCGACCTGGTGAAGGGGCTGCAGTCGGTCTTCGGGGCGAGCCTGACCGCGGCGGCCGAGCTGTTCAACATCTTCCTCATCATCGCGCTGGTGACCGCGCTGCTCGGGGCGTTACGGGCGCTCGGAGCGGACCAGCGGATGATCGAGCCGTTCCGCACGGTCATGCGGAACGGGCACGCCTCGTTCTGGGTGATCGCCGGCGTGACGTACGTGATCAGCCTGTTCTTCTGGCCGACGCCCGCGGTGCCGCTGATCGGCGCCATCCTGCTGCCGGCGGCGATCCGCGCCGGGCTGCCGCCGCTGGCGGCCGGCCTGTCGATGGCGATCGCCGGTCAGGGCATGGCGCTGTCCAGCGACTACGTCATGCAGGTGGCCCCGGGCCTGTCCGCCAAGGCGGCGGGCGTGTCCACCACCCTGGTGGCCGACCGGGCCATGGTCCTGTCACTCATCGTCGGCGTGATCGCCCTGGTGCTCGGCTACCTCATGGCGCGCAAGACGATCACCGAGCCGAGCGTCGAGCACCTGCTGAAGTGGGAGGGCAAGGCCGAGGTCACCGCCTTGGCGGAGCCGGCCGCCGCCCAGGCCGTCCGGGACCTCGAGGCCGCCGAGGGGGTGCCCGCGCCGCCCGCCGGGCAGGCGACCCTCGTGACGGCCGAACCGGCGGGCACGCCCGTGGCCGCCGCCCAGGCGCCCGGGACCGTCCAGGCCGTCACCCAGGCGCCGGCGGCGCCGGGGCGGAACGGCGCGACGGCCACGGCCGTGGCCGAGCCGCCCGCCGGAGGCGGCGGCCCGGGAGGAGGGCGGACGGGCCGGTCCAAGGCGTTCGCGATCATCGTGCCCGTCACACTGGCCGGGCTCGTCGGCTACATGCTGCTCGGCAAGTTCACCGACCTGGTCCCCGAGACGATCGGCGGCGAGGCGGCGGCGCTGGTGGGCGGCGTGGTGGCGGTGCTGCTGCTGCTCGCCACGTTCGTCAGCGACGGCCGCGGGGCCCTGGAGACCTGCGCCGACCACGTGGTGGACGGCCTGGTGTTCGCGGTCAAGGCGATGGGCATCGTGTTGCCGATCGCGGGCTTCTTCTTCATCGGCAACGCCGACTTCGCCGGGCGCATCATGGGCCTGCCGGAGGGGAGTCAGGCGCCCAACTTCCTGTTCGACCTGGTCAGCGGGGCCCAGCAGGGCATCCCGCAGAACGGCTTCCTGATGACCTTCGCGATCCTGATCGTGGGCATCATCACCGGCCTGGACGGGTCGGGCTTCTCGGGGCTGCCGCTGACCGGCTCGCTGTCCGGCGCGCTCGGTCCGGCCGTCGGGATGGACCCCGCCACGCTGGCCGCCGTGGGCCAGATGGGGGCCATCTGGTCGGGCGGCGGGGTGCTCGTCGCCTGGTCGTCGCTGATCGCGGTGGCCGGGTTCGCCCGGGTGCCGGTGCTGGACCTGGCCCGCAAGGCGTTCATCCCGGTGATGGCGGGCCTGTTCGTGGCGGCCGTGTTCGCCGTGATCGTCTACTAGTGACGCGCCGGGCCGCCCCTGCCGGCGGCCCGGCGCTCTCACCCCTGCGCCGGCAAGCGAGTGTGATCCGCGGGAGGCGCGGCATGGCCGGGCAGGCGCAGGACGAACCGGGCGCCGCGGGGGATGTCCTCGATGGTGAGGGTGCCGCCGTGGGTTTCGGCGATCTGCCGGGCGATCGGCAGGCCGAGCCCGGTGCCGCCGGCGTCCCTTCTGCGGGAGGCCTCCAGGCGGGCGAACCGCTGGAAGACGGTCTCGTGCTGGTCGGGGGGGATGCCGTCGCCGTCGTCGCGCACCTCCAGCAGCGCCGTGCCCGATTCGAGCCTGACGGTGACGGTGATGGTGGTGTCGGCGTGCCGTTCGGCGTTGTCCAGCAGGTTGTTCAATATCCGGGTCAGGCCGATCCGCTCCCCGTTGACCGTTACGCCGGGGGTGAGGTGGCGGATCACCTCGACTCCGCGCGGGCGCCGGTCCAGCTCGCCGGCCACCAGGGCGGTCAGGTCGATGGGGTCGTGCCGGCCGCTGACGCCCGCGTCCATCCTGGCGATCTGCAACAGGTCGGTGACCAGGTGCTGCAGCCGTTCCACGCTGCCCAGCAGCGCGTTCGCCGTTCGCGGCCAGTCGGTCTCCTGCGGGTACATGAGCGACTCCTCGATCTCCGCCTTCATGGCGGTCAGCGGGCTGCGCAGATCGTGGGAGGCGTCGGAGGCGAACCGGAGTTGCTGTTCGATCGCCGCCTGGGCCCGGTCCAGGGTCTTGTTCGCGATCTCGGCGAGGTCTCGCAGCTCGTCCCGGTACCTCGATACCGGCACCCGGTGGCCGAGATCACTCGCGGTGATCAGGGCGAGCTCGCCGCCGATCGCGCCCACCGGCTCCAGGGTCTTGCTCACGGTCCGGTAGGCGCCCACCGCGGTCGCCCCGACCAGCAAAAGCCAGCCGCCGGCGAGCGAGATCAGCAGCCGAGGGCCGACGTACCAGGGGACATCGGCGACGGCCATGTTGATCCACCACACGCCGTTGGCCATGTGGAGAGGGTAGGAGATCACGATCTTGCACTGGCCGGGGAACGCACGCAGATCACACAACCGCGCTTCCGCGAAAGCGTCGTCGACATCGAGGCGAAGGTTCGTTATCGGCGGCTCGCGCGCCGAGAAGCCCGGGGTGGCGGCGACCAGCGTGCCGGTCGGGTCGAAGACCTGGATCGCCGCGTCGTGCCCGCCCGACAGCAGGGGGGGCAGGCGGCCGTGGCGTATCTGCCTGGCCATGATCACGACCTGGGTGACGAGCCGTTTCGTCCGATCATCGATGGCGGCTTCCCGTATCCCCATCAGGGCGAACACCGCGACGGCAGTGCAGAGCAGCGCCATGACCGCGCCGGCCACCGCGGTCAGGCGGATCCTGATGGAGCACCGATGCCACACGCTCACCTTGATCCTCCCTTCGCGACCGGACGCACACCCCTATGACCGCTCCTTACCGCTCTGGGGGAGACTCACCACCAAAACCGCGTAAACGTCAGCCAGAACGCACGGGATGCCCATGTCAGGCGAAAGAAGCGAATGGACGGACCGCGCGGACCGCTGGCCGAAGACGACCGGGACGTGCGGGACGTGCGGGATGCCGAGCTGAAGCCGATGCCACCACCGGCCTGTTCGCCACCGGGAAGCTGGAGGAGGTGCTCGCCAAGCCGTACCCGCTGGGACCGGGGGCCGAGGTCCTGGAGATCATCCGGGGCCACGCCGCCGGCGGTTCTGCGAGAACTCCACGGTCTGGCCTCACCGGCTGACGACCGGGGGCCGGAGGCGTCCGTCTCCGGCCCCTTCACGGGTTCGGGCCCAGGTGGGCTCGGGCTGAGCAAGGTTGCGGGGTTCAGGCCCGGTAGGGGTGGATCGCCGGCCACCAGCCGGGCACGGCCGCGCGGTAGCGCTCGTAGTCGGCCCCGAATTTGCGGCGCAGCGCCGGCTCCTCGTAGAAGCGGACGAACAGCACCACGGGCACCGCCACGGCGGCGGCGTAGACCAGCAGCCCCCCGTCGCCGAACAGCATGGCCTGCCCGATGACGCAGGCCAGGACCGCCACGTACATCGGGTTGCGCACGTGGCGGTAGAGGCCGCCGACGACGAGCCGTTCGGGCGGCGCGACCGGCATGGGCGTGCCGAGGCCCTCGACCACGAACCGGGCGAACGCGTGGACCAGCACCGCGACCCCCGCGACCACGAGCAGCGCCCCCAGCACACGCGACGGGACCATCACCCAGGGTGCGAACGGCTCGCGCGACCGCCAGCCCGAGACCCACCACGGGCCGAGGAGGGCGACGGTGCCGGGGGCGGCGGCGAAGAAGGCGGCGCTGACGACGGCCGCGGGTGTCCTGCGCATGACCGCACCTCCCATACATAATTCATTATGCGATGAGTTTAGCCGCCGGGCCGTTCGCGGGTCAACGATCAGCGCAACCTCGGGATCGACTCCAGGAGGGTGCGCGTGTACGGGTCCCGGGGGTCGGACATGACGGCGTCGACCGGGCCCTGCTCGACGACGACGCCTTTGACTTCCTCCCCCGCCTGGCTCCGCCGGCAGCGCCCCTGACATCAGCGGCCCGCGTGCCACCCCTGGCCGCACGCCATCCAGCGCCCCACGATCCGAACGCTCCCGCGCAATCCAGACATTCCCCCGAAATCCGGACGCTCCGGGGCGGTCCGCCGCGATCCGGTGCAGCGAAACTCGGCGGCGCGGATCGCGGGGGCGGGGCTAGCGTGGGCTCGTGGAGATCTACCTGGAGACCGACCGGCTCATCCTGCGCCGGTTCACCGAGGCCGACGCCGACCGCCTGTTCGAGCTGCACAACGACCCCGACGTCATGCGGTTCCTCAACGGCGGCAGGCCGGCGGCCCGTGACGTGATCGTGAACGAGACGCTGCCCCGCTTCATCTCGTCAGGCTTCTTCGCCGCGGTCGAGCGGTCCACCGGCGCGTTCCTCGGCTGGTTCCACCTGCGGGCGCCGGAGGGCGGCGACCCCGCCGAGCCGGAGCTGGGCTACCGGCTGCACAAGACCTGCTGGGGCCGGGGCTACGCCACGGAGGGATCTCTCGCCCTGATCGGCGAGGCGTTCGGTGAGCTCGGCGCCCGGCGGGTCTTCGCCACGACGATGACCGCGAACCGGGGCTCGCGCCGTGTCATGGAGAAGTGCGGCATGCGCCACACGCGCACGTTCCACGGGGACTGGCCCGACGTCATCGAAGGGTCGGAGGAGGGTGACGTGGAGTACGAACTGCTCCGCTCCGACTGGGAGGCCCGTGTCCCGGCCCGGCCGATCCGTGACCATGCCTGAGACCGGCGTACTGGGCAGGGGCGAGGCAGGCATGCGGCGAGGAGACGACACCGGCGCTCCGCCCGGGGACGGAGCCGGCCCGCCCGACGAGGGCGGGCCCGGGGTGCCGGGCGTCTCGGCGGCCGAGATCGGGGAGGTGTTCCGCGGCGAGTACGCCCGCGCGGTGGCCGTGCTGGTGGGCCGCTTCGGTGACATCGACCTCGCCGAGGAGGCGGTCCAGGACGCCTTCGCCGTGGCCGTGGACCGCTGGCCGGTCACCGGGCCGCCGCCTAGCCCGGCCGGGTGGATCATCACCACGGCCCGCAACCGAGCGATCGACCGGCTGCGCCGCGAGGCGTCCCGTGACGACCGGCACGCCGCGGCGGCCCTGCTGCACGCTCCCGGCGCACCGGCCGAGCAGGGCGCCGTGCCCGACGACCGGCTGCGCCTGATCTTCACCTGCTGCCATCCGGCGCTCGCCGTCTCCGCCCAGGTGGCGCTGACGCTCCGGCTGCTCGGCGGGCTCGGCACCGGGGAGATCGCGCGGGCCTTCCTGGTGTCGGAGCCGGCCATGGCGCAGCGCCTGGTCCGGGCCAAGGCCAAGATCCGTGACGCGCGGATCCCCTACCGGGTGCCGGCCGAGGCCGACCTGCCCGGCCGCGTGCGCGCCGTGCTGGCGGTGGTCTACCTCATCTTCACCGAGGGCCACACCGCGAGCTCCGGGGACGGCCTCGTCCGCGAGGACCTGTGCGCCGAGGCCATCCGGCTCGGCCGGCTGCTGGCCGAGTTGATGCCGGACGAGCCGGAGGCCATCGGGCTGCTCGCGCTCATGCTGCTGCTGCACTCGCGCCGGGCCACCCGCACCACGCCCGACGGCCGGCTCGTGCTCCTGGCCGAGCAGGACCGCCGCCTCTGGGACCACGACCTCGTCGCCGAGGGCCAGGCCCTGGTCCGCGAGTGCCTGCGCCGCGACCGGCCGGGGCCGTACCAGATCCAGGCGGCGATCAACGCCGTGCACGGTGACGCGCCGAGCGCGGCGGCGACGGACTGGGGGCAGATCCTGCGGCTGTACGACCAGCTTCTCGCGTGCGCCCCGACGCCCGTCGTGGCCCTGAACCGCGCGGTCGCGCTGGCCGAGGTGGCGGGCCCGGCCGCGGCGCTCGCCGTGGTCGACGGCCTCGGCCTCGACTCCTACCACCTGTTCCACGCCGTCCGCGCCGACCTGCTGCGCCGTCTCCGCCGCACCGCCGAGGCGGCCCTGGCCTACGACGCGGCCCTCGCCCGGGCCGGCAACGCCGCCGAGCGCGCCTTCCTCCAGGGCCGCCGCGACGCGCTCGACGCCTGACAGCCGCCTGTGAGCCGTCTGGCAGGCCGTCAGGGGAGTCTCGGGGCCAGGAGGTGTTTTCGATGATCTTCGTCGAACTGTTCGTGCCCCGTGGAAGTCTCGACGCCGACCGGCTCCGTCGTGTCGCCGAGCGGCTGGGGTCGCTGTACGAGCTGGCCGAAGGCGAGCACATGCAGGCCGGTACGGCCGACGTGTTCCGGTCGCTGTTCCAGGTGGTCGTGCACGAGCCGGAGGTGTGGGTGGCGGGCGAACGACCCGTCACCACACCGCGCTACGTCGTCCGGGCCCACGTGCCCGGCCCCTGGCGCAAGGACATGAGCGGGCCGATCATCTCGTACGTCACGAGGGTGCTCCGGCAGGAGGACGGCCGCGAACCGGTCGTGCACGTCCACGTGCTCGGCGTCCCCGAAGGAGGCATCGGCCTGGACGGCCGGGCCACGACGTCCACCGGGATCGTCGACCTCTTGAACGAGCCCTACAAGGCGGAGCTCGCCTCCGGCAGGGCGGTGCGGGACCCCCTCTGCGGGATGATCGTCCTGCTCGACGACACCGCCATCACGCTGGAGGTGGACGGCACGCGCCACGGCTTCTGCTGTGAGGAGTGCCGCGACGCCTTCGCCGAGCGCCGCCGCAAGGAGGCCGCCCGCGCCTGACGCCTCACCGAGACGGCCGCCCCTTCAGCAGGCTCTCGATCCGTGCCTGGCAGGCCGCATGGTCCAGGCCGCGGCCGCGCTCGTAGGCGGCCCGGTGACCGGGCGTCCGGCGGAGTTCGCGCGTGAGGCGTACGACGTCGGGGTGGCGGGCGTCGGGCCCGCCGCGCAGTGCGGCGGCCATGCCCAGAACCTCCGCCGCCGCGCCGGCCCTTCGGGGGCGGCGGCGCAGGAGCAGGTCCGCCACGGCGACGCCTATCTGGGCGACCATGGGCGGATCGGGCATCGTCCTGGCGAGGTCGAACGCCTCGGCGAGGCGGCGTGCGGCCGTGTCGAGGTCGCCGGCGGCGACGGCGAGGTGCCCGGCCTCGGTGGCGTACAGGGCGCGGTAGGGCACCTCGCCGTCCTCCCCGGCCAGGCCGAGCTGCCGGGACGCCTCATCGAGGTCGCCGTCGCAGCGGGCCAGGCCGGCCAGCGCCACCCGGGCCAGGGCGAGGAGACGGCTGGAAGGGGCCTCGCCGATCGCCTCCCGCAGGTGTGCGAGGGCCAGGCCGGTGTCGCCGGTGTGCACCGCCACCATCGCCAGCCAGACCCTCTGCTGGTGATGGGTGCCGAGGTCACGAGCGAGCTCCACCGACTCCTCCAGCGCCGCGACCGCCTCGTCGTACGCGCCGGCCGCGGTGCTTGTGAAGGCCAGCGACATGAGCGACAGCGACAACCCCCACCGCTCGCCCGCCGTCCTGAAGGCGGCCACGGCCGCGACGAGGTCCCGTTCGACTTCGGCCGCGTCGGCCCGGGCGCCGTCAAGGAACGACCGGGCCAGCCAGAGCATGCCCCTCGTCCAGGCGTCGTCGTGGTTCAGGTGCGGCTCCAGCGCCGAGAGGCCCGCGCCGGAGGCGCCGTCACCCAGGCGGAGCAGGGCCTCGACGAAGGCGGCGACCGGACCGGCCCCGCCTCCGGCCACGACCCCGGTGTCGGCCGGCCGGCCGGCGAACAGGGCGTTGAACAGATAGCCGGCCTCCGCGGCGGGCCGAGCCCCCGTCGGCGCGGCTCCGGGCATCTGGAGCACCGAACCCAGCCATGCCGTGGCCTCCGTGTGGTCTCCGTGGGCCGTCCAGAACATCGCGAGCGCGGCCCCCAGCCGGACGGCGGTCTCCGCGTCACCGGAGTCGCGGGCGAACCGCAGGGCCGCGAGCAGATGATCACGCTCGGCGGCCAGCCTGCCCAGCCACGCCGGCTGGCCGGGGCCGCGCAGGTGCGGCTCCGCCTCCTCGGCCAGCCGTAGGTAGTAGGCGGCGTGCAGGCCCCGCACCCGCCCGGCGTCGGCGAGACGCTCCAGGCCGTACTCGCGGATGGTGCCGAGCATGTGGTAGCGGCCACCGTCGAGGTGCAGGAGCGACTTGTCCACCAGGGCGTGCAGGGCGTCGGCGGCGATGCCGACGTGCTCGGCGGCGTCGGCGGTGAAGCTCGATGGGAAGACCGAGGCCCGCCCGGCCGCCACGCGTTCCGCCTCGCCGAGCAGGTCCCAGCTCCACTCCACGACCGCCCGCAGCGTGCGGTGCCGGGGCGGCGCGGTGCGGCTTCCGCTCGTCAGCAGCCGGAAGCGGTCGTCCAGCAGGGTGGCCAGCCGGTCGACGGGCATCGACCGCAGCCGGGCGGCGGCCAGCTCGATCGCCAGCGGCAGCCCGTCGAGCCGCGCGCAGATCCCCGCCACCTCATCGGTGGCCTCGAACTCCGGCAGCACGGCCCGCGCCCGAGCGGCGAACAACCGGGCCGCCGCGTCCGGCCGGAGCGGTGGCACCGGGCAGAGCGTCTCGCCGGTGATGCCGAGCGGCTCGCGGCCGGTGGTGAGCACCCGCAGCCCGGGGCACCGGCCGAGCAGTTCTCCGGCGAGGCGGGCGGCCGGTTCGATCAGGTGCTCACAGTTGTCCAGGACGACCAGCGTCTCGGTGACCGACAGCGCCTCCGCCAGGCCGGCCACGACATCGCCGGAGATCCGCACCCCGATCGCGCGGGCGACCGCCGCGGCCATGTCGGCGGGTTCGGTCACCCCTGCCAGCTCGATCACCCACACCTGCCCCGGAAAGTCCGCGGCCGCCGCCACGGCCAGCCGCGTCTTACCCACCCCGCCCGGGCCGACCAGCGTCACCAGCCGCGAGTCCGCCAGTCGCGCACCGACCTGCCGCAGCTCCTGCTCACGCCCGACGAGGTCGGCCAGCGGCGTCCGCAGATTGCCTCGCCGGGACAGTCCGGAGCCCTCGCCGACGCCTCCGGCGGCCGGCTCGCCGCCCCGTCCGGAGACGCGCAGCACGGCCAGATGCCGCCGCTGGAGCTCGGGACCGGGATCGGTGCCCAGCGCGTCGGCGAGAAACACCCGATACCTCTCATAGGCGGCGAGCGCCTCAGGCTGGCGCCCGTCCGCGTCGAGCGCTCTGAGCTGGAGGACGCGCAGCCGCTCGCGCAGCGGGTGCGCGGCGATGAGCTGCTCCAGTTCGGCCACGTCCGGCGGCCCGGCGCCGGTGGCCAACCGGGCCTCTGCGAGGTCCTCGATCGCGCCCAGCCGGACCTCCTCCAGCCGTACGGCGGCGGCGTCGGCGTACGGAAGACCGGTCACGTCGGCCAGCGGATCGCCGCGCCACAGCTCCAGTGCCTCCACGAGCTGCCGGGCCGCCGCGCCGGAGCGCCCGTCGCGCAGGAACAGGCGGCCCTGTACCGCCAGCCGCTCGAAGCGGACGGCGTCGACCGCGTCGGCCGGGACGTCGAGGCGGTAACCTGCGGGCGCCGACCGCAGGGCCTCGCCGTCCGGCAGCACCCGACGCAGCCGCGACACCAGCGAGTGCAGCGCGGGCCCCGGCCGGTCAGGACCACCGTCGGGCCACAGCGCCCCGGCCAGCGCGTGGGAGGTGACGACGGCGCCGGGCGCCAGGGCCAGCCGGATCAGCAGCGCGCGCAGGCGCGGCCCGCCCACCTCCACATCGCGGCCGTCGGCGACCACCTGAAGAGGGCCAAGGACACCGATACGCATACCGACACTCTGCCACCCGCCGTCTCCCGGGACCTGGTGTACTGGTCCGACCAGTCGCTAGGGTGGCCCGCATGGGATACGACGCGTTGTTCCGCCTCGACGGGCGGCGGGCTGTGGTGATCGGCGCCGGGAGCGGCATCGGGCGGGAGTCGGCGCTGGCCCTGGCGGCGCACGGCGCCGAGGTGGTGTGCGCCGACCGCGACCTCGGGGCGGCCGAGGAGACGGCCTCGCGCTGCGGAGGCACGGCCCGGCTGCTGAACGTGCTCGACGGCGACGCCGTACGCGCGACGGCCGCCGAGGCGCCCGCCGACGTGCTGGTGTTCACCGCCGCCACGAACGTGCGCAAGCGGCTGCTCGACTACTCTGCCGAGGAGTTCGACCGGGTCGTGGACCTCAACCTGCGCGCCTCGTTCGACGTGGTGCGGGCGTTCGGGGCGGGGATGGTGGAGCGCGGGCGCGGGTCCATCATCGGGTTCGCGTCGATCCGCGCGTCGGTCACGGAGCCGGGCCAGGGCGTCTACTCGGCCACCAAGGCGGGGCTGGTGCAGTTGCTGCGCACGGCCGCCGCCGAGTTCGGGCCGCACGGGGTGCGGGTCAACGCCGTCGCCCCCGGAGTGGTGGAGACGCCGCTGACCAGCCAGATCAAGGCCCACCCCGCGTGGTACGACGCCTACGCGGCCAAGAGCGCGCTCGGCCGGTGGGCCCGGGCCGAGGAGATGGCCGGGGCCGTGGTCTACCTGGCGAGCGACGCGGCCAGCTTCGTCACCGGCTCGGTCCTCTACGTGGACGGCGGCTGGACCGCGGTCGA